>SLDA01000453.1 GCA_007125545.1 Thermoflexales bacterium
GCTTTCGGGCAGAACCTTGGCTCGTCCAAAGAGCGCGGTAATGTCGGAGTTGATATTGAGGACACGGCCCTTGGGCTGGGGACAACTAGGGCCGTAGTGTTGTGCCACCCGAACCCCGGCCCAGGGTTGGGGCGGCAAAGGAGGTTGGAATCGAGCCGGCCCGCCGGTTGGGCTCCCATATGGGATGCCTTTGAAGACGCCGATGTCTTTGTCGAGGGAACCGCACACCCTTCCGCTGGTGGTTTCGACTACTAGGTCTGTCATCGCCTCATCCTTCTGAGTGTTCCCAGTGTCCTCTTGTATTAAGGATACACGCGATGTACTTATTGCACAACGCCTCTGGTCTCTTCGTGTCTGCGTTGGATGTCGTGAAGGTCATCTTGCGCGTCATCGTTGGACCGCTAGATCACAACCTTTTATCTTTTGGCGCGGATCTATGCCAAGCCGGGAGCAGTTGCGCGGCACTTGGTCGAGCGGCCGCTCCCACTCTGAAGTGCTCGGCGTTCCGAGTGGCGTTTTTGTTCAGGTTGCGTACACTATGCGGGTAGCAGGTGCCGGCGCTCAAGCAAAATGGACATCGCTCTGCCAAGTCGACCTATCTCCCCCACGCGCAACGCTTTCCAGAGCGCGAACTCAAAGTCTGTTCTTCGTTCGGAGTTTGGGGTATCATAGATCCGTCCGATCCTGGCAGGGATACCGAGACATCATGGGGACGGGGGGGCGCCACAGCTGACTCCCGGCTCCCCGTAGGGTACGCAGTACTGGACGCCGATGGCGGCTTGTGCGATGTAACGAGCGACCGGGCTGAAGCCAATCGTGTTTTCAGGTCGTGAAGCCGGTGAGTGCTGGCTCGTCCGGCAGTGGAAGTGACATCAGGAGGAAGATCATGGCGCCAATGAGCGATGAATTAGTTCCCTCTCCCCGGCAATTTGAGGCTACAGAGGGCACCTTTGTGTTTCCCGAGAAGGGCGACGTTCTGATCCGTGGTGATGGTTTGCCCGCTACGAGTGGCGCGGACCGCTGTTATCCGATTGCCGGCTGGCTAAAGGGGAAGCTGTCCGAGCACGGTGTCGCCTCGGCTGTGACCTTCGGCGGTGGCCGCGGATCGCAACCGCACAGGTCTACATCCGCGCACATCGTGCTGCATCTAGACTCTGATGCAGAACTTAGGCCGCAAGGGTACCGGCTGACGGTTAAACCGGACGGGATCGAAGTCTTCAGTGCCGACGAAGCCGGTCTTTACTACGGCGTTGCAACGTTGGTGCAGATGATAGCTGCCCGAGTCGGTGAGTCCCCCCTGGCTCTCCCAGGCGCTCGCGTTGAGGACTGGCCCGACTTCCCTCACCGGGGTGTGATGTTGGACGTGAGTCGTGATCGCATCCCTACGATGGAGACCCTCTATGAGTTGATCGACCTTCTGGCGAGCTGGAAGATCAATCAGGTGCAGCTGTATATGGAGCACACCTTCGCCTATCGCGGGCACGAGATCGTTTGGAAGGACGCGAGCCCCTTCACCGGGGAGGAGATTGCTGCACTCGATGCTTTCTGCCGGGAGCGCTTTGTCGAGCTCGTCCCCAATCAAAACAGCTTCGGACATATGCACAGGTGGCACATTCACGAGCCATACCGGAAACTGGCGGAGTGTCCGGATGGGATAGAGTTGTGGCCCGGGTCGCCGAAGGAACCTTTCAGCCTCTGTCCGATCGATCCCGGATCTATTGAGCTCCTTGCCGACCTTTACGACCAGCTGCTGCCCCATTTCAGCAGCGCTGTCTTCAATGTTGGCCTGGACGAAACGTTCGATCTCGGAAAGGGGCGCTCGGCCGAGGTTTGTGCTGAGAAGGGGACAGAACGTGTGTATCTCGACTTCCTGAAGCAGATATACGATCTGGTCTCTGCCCGTGGCAAGAAGATGCAGTTCTGGGGTGACATCATACTTCACCAACCCGAACTCATTCCCGAGCTTCCTCGTGATGCGGTCGCCCTTGAATGGGGATATGAGGCGAATCACCCATTCCTGGAGCATACGCAACAGTTTGCGGACGCTGGGCTTGAGTTCTACGTCTGCCCGGGGACCAGTAGCTGGAACACAATCGCGGGACGGACGGAGAATGCGCTGCTCAATATCCAGGCTGCAGCCCGCCATGGGAAGCAAACCGGGGCGACCGGCTTGCTGAACACGGATTGGGGTGACAACGGTCATATGCAGCCCCTCCCCGTGAGCTATCTCGGCTTTATGGCGGGGGCAATGGCGGGCTGGAACGCTGAGACGACACTGCTCGACGTGGATTTTCCCAGGTTACTGGATCTTTTCGCGTTCCGCGACCGTGCCGGGATAATGGGCAGCGTGGCGTATGACCTCGGCAATGTGTACAAGGCGCCGGGGGTCGAGCCACCCAATGCGTCGATTCTATTCCAACTCCTGTTGAATCCTGGCAACTCGGTGGATGAAGGCTGGTTTGAGGGGCTGACAGAAGAGAATTTGATGCATACAGTCGAGGTCATCTCCGAAATCCGCGCCCGCCTCGATCAGGCGGATATGGACCGGGCGGACGCCGCTTGGATTATCGACGAGTTTACACTAGCCGCAGACCTGTTGGTATGGGCGACTGGTCTGGGGGTAGCGCGTCTGCGCGCCGGAGCACGGGGATCTCTCGCGATGTTACCCGCTGACATCCGCGCCGGCCTCGCGAGCACCATGCATGAGCTGATTGCGCGCTATCACGAGATATGGCTGCGTCGCAGCCGTCCAGGCGGATTGCAGGATTCCGTCGCGCGTCTCGAACGGGCCCTGGCATTGCTCGAAACCTAGACTACCGTTGTCACGTATGTAGTAGAGAGCGAACAGAGCGGATGCACCCCGCTCTTACGAGGTGTGGGCTCCAACCTTGAGCCCTTGACAGCGCAACCAAGGAGGCTGCCTAATGACTGTGTTTCCGCCGGAGGGATACGTGCCCGTGGCATCGGCTGTGCCGGGTATCGAGCTGTATATGCCGGCACCGGAGGATGCTGTATCAGGACCGGCGATCGTCAATTTCAAGTGCCCGCAATGCCAGGCAACGACAGCTTTCAGCGTTACAGATGGCGGGCTCCGGTGCGCACACTGCGGCTACTATGAGCCGCCGGCTACAGAAGTGGTGGGCAAGGGGGCGCGGACATTCGAGTTCACTGTGGAGACGGTGACGGCGGCCCGGCAAGCGGCGGCCCGACAAGCCAATGGGTGGGGGATAGAGCGCCGTGAGCTGCAGTGTCAAAATTGTGGCGCGGGAACTTCCGTCCCACCTGGTGATCCCACGCACACCTGTCCCTTCTGCGGCTCGAATCGCGTGCTTCAA
>SLDA01000121.1 GCA_007125545.1 Thermoflexales bacterium
CCGGCGTCCACGAACACGACGCGATCCCCGACGGCGACCGGGTCCACGGTTTCGATATCCTCCACCCGCTGCACCTCGTAGTGCGAGAGGGAGTTGGGGTCGCGCAGGGGATAGAGCAGGCGCTTGCGCAGGAGCGACGAGATGGTGCAGGGTAGGATCCCCTGCTCCGTCTGCACCCTGTAGCGCCCGCGGTCTTTGCGGGTCACAAGCCCTTCGAACCGGTTCGTGTCCGCGTCGAGGTCGCCTCGCGGAGGGACCGGGATGTTGGACGATAGCGTGATTTGATCGCTCATACCGCACCTCCTTGCTGCAACCGAAGCCCGAGCGAGATCTCCGTGCGCAGCCGGTGGTAACCCACGTCATTATGAAGTGAGAGCGCAGTCACGTTCTCGAGGCGCCTGTGAATCCCGTTGGGGAATACCACAGCGTGGACTGTATGTGCGCCCGACACATTGATGGCGCACAGCATATTCCGACCCCCGGCGAAGTCGGGGGCAACGTAAAAGCCTTCCGGGAGCAGGCTAATATCCGGGCATAGTGCCAGACACCGGCGCTGCAGTTCAACCCTACGAGACGCATCCTCGGTAACAAACGTCCTGAGGATTATACAGTTTACATCCGTCGACATCCTGTAAGCTCCTTGCCTCAAACGAAAATCAGGTGCGCTTCGCACCTCTACCCAAAGCCAACGCCATTCGCAGGTCACGAAAGAAGCGGTTTTTTTCTGAAATCACATGCATCGCACACCTCCTCTGCTGGATAGGGAATACCACGAGACCGGGCCATGGCATTGCGGTGCGCCGGGATGCCGCTGGAGAGCGGACGGGGGGCAACAAAAAGCCACGGACCCAAGTGGGCCCGTGGCTGGATAAGCGGTTCGGAGCGTCGGCTATAAGAGCCGGGCGGGGCACAGGCGCACTTGACGGTCGTTGATCACGACTACGAGTTCTTGGCTCATCGACATTGCGCGCCTCCCGTCAAAGATTGTTTGAACGACTGCAGTCATTGTACGGTGATTGCCGAAGTTGTCAAATGAGCCAACCGCCAAGCCGCACGCCGTCACCGCGGCAACGTCGCAGCTTCGCGTCAACGATAGCATCCGGGTAGGAGGATACGTCATCGAACGGGGCCGAAACCATCAAGGTGTGTTACCCTCCGGGTCCTTTACAGTATCGTCAGCCGGCAGCCCGAGCCGTTCGTAGTCGGCACGACGACCGGGGCGGTCCTTGTCCTGGATCCACTGCGCCCGCTGCGCCACCTCTGCGGCGAACCCTTGCGGCACGACCACCACACCGTCGTCGTCGGCGATGACCACATCGCCCGGGTTGACGACAACGCCGCCGCAGACAATGCGCCCATTGTCTGACACAGCGATCAGCCGCCCCATGGGATGCTGCGGGGAGCGTACGGCGCAGAAGACCGGCGTCTGCTGCAGGATGCATTCGTAGGAGTCACGGCAGGTGCCATCGATGATGAAGCCGACCGTTCCCTTGACCCGCGCCGTCAGCGTGTTGGCCGACCCCAGGATGCCATAGGGCGTGCGCTTGGCATCGATCACGAGCACCTCGTCCGCCGCGCCGTAGGGCCCGGCCTCGCGCCACAGCCCTTCAGGGCCGGGTTTGTATTGGCGCGCATCGAAGGTCTCGTAGGGCATCGCCTCCAGGGGCACGTCGAACAAGTCACATTCCATCGTATGCGCCACACCAGCGAAGCGCACCCCCGTCTAGAGGGGGCGCAGCGCAAAGTCCATCACGTACCGCTCCTGCAGTCCCATCGAGTCCAATGCGTCGCTCACATCCGACGTCCGGACCTGCCGAAAGATTGCCAAAGTCTCACGATCAACCGTCACCTTACACCTCCTTGACGTGAACGGAAGCATCCAGTTCGATTGTACATTCAGCGATAATGGGGGCAAACAGAGGAGCATTCCCCCACCGCCGGCATTCCGGCCCGTCGGCCGGCACGCCGAAGCGATCCCGATGCGGCGCCTAGCTGCTGACGAAAATCTTCACAACGACTACAACTATCCGTGATTACTCTCCACGCAACCGGAACGCCTCCGCAGGGCCGTAGGGCGCCAGGCCTACCGTGATGTAGGGGTTGATGGCCGTATCGTCCTCCTCGTAGGCGAAGTGCCACATCTTCCCGCAGAGTTCGCGCTTGACCTCTTCGTACGCAGGGTCATCGGCCAGGTTGTGCAGCTCGTGGGGGTCGCTGCGCAGGTCGTAGAGCTCGTCCTGGTCGAAGCCGTTGAACACGTACTTGAAGTCGCGCGTCATTACCGAGCGCTGCGTGTAGTAGAGCTCCACCCCGTTGCATTGTGTGTGGATCGCGTCACGCCACCCGGCGGGAGACGAGTTCTGCAGGAAGGGCAGCAGGCTGGCCCCCGTGAACGAGCGCTCGGCGCGCACGCCCGCCACGTCCAGGAAGGTAGGCGCGAAGTCGGCCTCCGACGCGAACTCGTCGATGCGGCGCCCGGGGTTGCGGATCCCGGCGGGCCAACGCATCACGGCAGGGACGTGATAGGCGCCGCGAAAGCAGGGGATGCCCTTGGCAAAGAGCCCGTGCTCTCCCGCGTAATCCGCGTGATCGGAGGTGAAGAGCACGAGGGTGTTATCGGCCTGGCCCGTCGCTTCCAGCGCCTGCAGGATCCGCCCAAACAGATCGTCGAGATAGGTGCAATAGGCCCAGAAGTGCCGGATACCTTCACGTACCTCGCGCTCCGAAAGCTGTCCGAAGCGCATATCTCGCATACGCTGATAGATGCGGGGTTTGTCGGCCAGATCGTCGTGGTAACTGGCGGGCAGCGGCACATCAGCGAGATCGTACAGGTCGAGGTAACGCTGGGGCACGACGTAAGGATCGTGGGGGCCGATGAAGCCGACATAGAGGCCCCACGGCTCTCCCCCGGCAGCCAACTCAGGTATCAGGGCAAGCGCCTCAGCACAGACTTGTTCGTCGTGGTCCCCTTGTCGCTCCCCGGCACCGTAGAGACGAAATGGACCGTAGCCGGGCCGCAGAATCTCGCCCTCGCCCCGCTCCGTGACCTCGGGCCGCCGGGCAAGCTCGCGGTAGTGATCCCACTCCACGCCATGGTGCGCGCCCTTTGCGGCGGTGACGAGGTGCTCTGACCACCCGCGATCCCGCGGCGATTCTTCCACGCTCACGTGCCACTTGCCCGTGTAGTGCAGATTGTAGCCCGCCTCCGCCAGATCCTCACTCCACAGGCGAACGCCGGCATTCAGCCCCTGGCTTAACGCCTGCCGATTGGAGATGTTGTTCCAGACCCCGTGACGCGACGGGTAGAGCCCGCTGAAGAAGGTAGCGCGTGAAGGACAGCAATGCGGTGAAGGGCAGTAGGTGTTGGTGAAGTTCACACCCTCTTCGGCAAAACGGTCGAGATGCGGCGTGATCGAAGCGTGCTCGGGCAGCGCCGTGTCACCGCGCTGGTGATCGGTCATCACAATGAGGATGTTGGGTGGGGACATAGTGCCTCCTTGGGCAACGATTGGCACCGGAATAGCGGAGCCCTCAACCGAACTGCTTCAGCTTGAGATTCGCTCGCCGGACCGCCTTCGCGAGTGTATCGCGAGAGCAGTCCGGTTTGCGACCATCAAGGTGACAGGGCCAGTGCTAGTCCTGGGAGCCCAGCAGGCTGATCTTGCGCTCCGGGTCATAGTGCCTGTCCAGTTGAAGATTATTGAACTTCAGCAAGACCACCTCGGCGAGATAGAGGACTTCAGAGCCCGGCTCCAGGTGTCCGGCAATCGACCACTCGTCACGGTATCCCACGGTCATATGTAAGTGGGCCTTGCCATTGGCCACGATGCCGCTGATGCTGGATACCTCCAGCGGCTTTTCGATGGTGAAGAAGCGGTCCTCGGGCGGGAAGCGGTCGTGCCGGATATGGTGCATACTGGCGACTTTCAAGGTGCCAATTCCGGACACCACCGCCCCATTTTGCACATCGTGCTCCTTGATCGCCGCCTCGATCGTCTCCAACAGCATCTCGCCGGGCGCGATGCCGATTGCGATAACCTCAAGCGCTCCGTCATAAGCTTGTGTAAACATAGCACTACTTGACCGTATCGTCGAGTTCAAGGCCGAGCTTCTCATACTTTTCGCGCCGGGAGACCTTGTCGCCGCGAAGCTCCTGGTGGGCATAGGTCGCCACGTCCTCAGCAAGATCCAGCGGAACCACGATCACGCCATCACCGTCCGCGACAACGATATCCCCGGGATGGACCAGTACACCGCCCACGGAGACCGGAATATCATAAGCGTCAAACTGCACGCGTCCCTGCACCATCCCTTGCGAACACATGCGCGACCAGAAGGGCACCTGCTGCAGAATGATCTCGTCGGTATCGCGAACGCCGCCATTCGTGACGTAGCCCGTAGCACCGTTGATCAACCCGTCCATGGCGTTGTTCGAGCCCATCAACCCCACATCGACACCGCTCTGGTCGATCACACAGAAGTCCCCCTGCTCGATCGCGTTCATCCACGGATAGGTACAGACGTTGCCGTAGTACCACCCGGACCACTTCGTATACTCCTCGGGAGACATCTTGGGCACCTCGCCGCTGTAGGGGAGGTAGCGGGCCGTCCTGGCGAATCCCATCGCCCGGGTGCGCCATAGAGGGCGGATTTCCGGGATCATCGAGCCATAATTGTGGCGCATCATCCAATCCATACCATCACGCACATCGGCGACCCGCAGGTCTGCATACAACTTCAACAGCTCTACACGCTTGCTTTGTGTAAGTTCCACAGGTAAACCTCCTATAGTCCCATCATAAACTGGAAAATCTTGTCCCCATGCCCTGGCAGGTTCTCATGGCCAAAGTCGGGATAAAGCACCATCGATTTGGAAGAGGTGATCGCATTGTAGGCTGCAAACTGGGTCGAGGGGGGGCAGATGGTATCCATCAGGCCCGTGAACCACAGCACATCGGCCTTGGTGCGCGCCGCCAAATGATGCACGTCGATATAGCCGAGCGCCGTGAAGATCTCATCCTCGCGAGCGTGAGTCGGGTCGAAGTGGCGAAAATATTCGCGCAACTCGGCATAGGCATCTTTGTCCTGGTCCATCTCCCATACACGTTTGTAGTCACTCAGAAAAGGAAAGACCGGCGCCGCCCGTTTGATTCGCGGTTCCAAGGCCATGCAGGCTACGGTCAACGCACCGCCCTGGCTGCCGCCGGTGGCGCCAACTCGCGTCTCATCCACCTCTTCCATCTCCATCACGATCTTAGCGAGTTGGGCTGTGTCGAGGAAGATGCTGCGGAAGAGCAGCTTCTCGGGATGCCCGGCGACGGCATCATCCAGGCCACGGATGATATGACCGCGGAGTGTCCATCCTGCGACAGATCCGCAGTCCTGCGAGAGCCCACCCTGTCCCCGACAATCGAGCGCGGCAACAACAAAGCCCTGCGCGACATATCCTAGTTTGTCATGCCACTCACCGGAGTTGCCGGAATAGCCATGGAACATGACCACTGCCGGATGCTGCCCTTCGATCTTGCGCGGACGCATAAGCTTGGCGTGTACACGCGCCCCTCCGACGCCTGCAAAGGTGAGATGGAAGCACTCGGCAAAGTCGGTCTGAAACTCCGCCGGAGTCAGTTCCACTTCCGGGCTCATGGCTTGCATCTCATCGAGGCCCTTGTCCCAGAAGTCGTCAAAATCATCGGGTCTGGGATTGCTCCCCTGATAGGTTTTCAGCTCATCGAGTGGTAAATCGAACATTAGTGGCATAGCAGTTTCTCCATAGAGGGAATGTGATAGACGCGAAGCACTCTACTCAATATCCGGCTGCCAGCTGGGCAGCCTGCGATGAAGCCCCCCACCTTCAGGCTGGACTAGTAACCTGACCGTTCTTGCGCCGTCGTCAACGCAATCTCCGGCGTCACCTCGCCTGAGCGAATCTGCTCGAAGGCCTCCATCATTGCGCCGAGCGCCACATCAAAGCCCAATAGATCGGGGTTGACGAGCATGGCGCTCTCCATCGCCGCCTCTGCCGCCATAGCCACGTCACTTCCGACACCGGACCGGAACGCGTCAGACCGCACCAATGATTGGCGAGCTGGCACCATGTAGGGCGGCATCTGCTCGCTCACAAACTTTATCCAGAGCCACGCGGCATCAGGATTTTCGGATTGCGCCGAGATAAAAAGACCCTCGGCGGTGGCCAGCGTCGCCATCGCCTGCCCGCGCGGCATCGGCGCCATTCCCCAGTTCATCTGCCACGGGGTAGGCCAACGCGATCCGCCGCGGTCCGAAAACATCGTAGACCACATAGCAAACCGGCCCTCGAGGACACTCCGCCATGGGTAGGGAGCTCCCATACGCTGTAAATCGGCAGGCGCGGGCGCGACACCGTGATTGTAGATCAGACTCGCGTAGAAGGACATGGCGTCTATGTTGAGCGGGTCGTCCAACGTGACCATAGTAGGGTTCTGCAGGCTGTCGAATAGACGTCCGCCGTATTGATAGATGATCATCACAGGCTCGAAGATCGCCATTTCATCGCGGTGGTGGAGCGCATAGCCGTAGAGATCGGCCTCCGAGTCTGTCGTCTGCAGCGCTAGATCGAGGAAATCGCTCCAACTCCAACCGACGTGCGGATAGGAGACCATATAGCGGTCGAAGACATCTTTGTTATAGTAGAGCATCATCATATCGACGCCAAAGGGCAGCGCCCATTGGCGTCCCTGATCGTTGAAAACCTCCACGGCAGGCGCATAGAAATCACCCGCATTTAGCTCATCGTCCTGCTCAATAAAGACCGAAAGATCAATGATCGCCCGATTCTGGAGGTACTGACCGAGCTCAAACTGCGTGACGACAAACGCATCCTTCGACGAGATCCGCGAGTAGTTGCTACCCGAGATCGCCTCCAGCTCCACGGTTATGTGAGGATAGCGGTCGTGAAACTGCAGTGCCCAGTCCTCATAGTAGCCTGAAGGGTCATGCGGGTGTGCAAACGTAAGTGTCACCGGCTCCGGCGCCGGCGCAAACGACGCACAACTGGAGATGAGCATAGCGCAGACACAAAGCCCCGCGACAAGCTTTTTCGACATCCGGAACGGCATCATTGCTAAGCCTCCTCATACATCATTCCTCAGATTGTTCGTGCCAATCAGCGAACACGGACGCGGGATCATCGGTGAGAATGGTCGGCTCATAGAGCATAGCGTCATCCGCATTGATCAAACGGCCATCTGGAAACAAGTATACGTTTCCAGAGGCCTTTGGCAAATGTAACGGGTAAGCCTCACGGAGCCCGCCATCCCGATCCAATCGCTCCCGTTCGGCAGCTTCGAAGTCCATCGATACAACGGCTTCAGCTTCCAAGAAGGCCAGTGCTTCGGCTGCCTCTCCGGAGCAGCCACGGACAATCAAGTTGTGCTGTTCGCCCGGGTCTTCAGCGAGGTTGAAGAAGAGGGGCGGTGCGTCCCGAAAGACGACATACTTGTAGTTCCGCCAGCGCAGCATACGGAACTCCGTTCCCGAACCCCAACGTGTGGCGAGGGCGTCACAGACAATAGGACGCTCCGGAGGTGCTGCGTGACCGAGCAGGGTGGCCCCAAGGTCCATCCCATCCAGGTCATCGGGGGCCGCAACACCGGCCAATCCGCACAGTGTGGGAAAAAGGTCATACAGGCCCACAGGTGTCTGACTCACCTGTGAGCGGCCGGTGCGCACCGATCGCTGCTCCGGAAGCGAGATCAGCAGCGGCACGCGCGTGCAGCCTTCATACCATCCGTTCTTCCACCACACTCCATGCTCACCCGCCATTTCGCCATGATCGGTCGTGTAAACTATCACCGTATTGTCGAGAAGACCCGCAGCGCCCAACCGCAGTAGAAAGTCACCGATAACTTCATCCAGATAACTTACGTTGCCAAAGTAGGCAGCGCGCGCCCGCATCATCTCGTCGCGATCGATGGCCTCTGCCATAAAACCGCGGCGCATGCCCACGCTCATCGGATGATCGTAGGCGTCGCCCCCTGGGGGAATTCGCGGTGGCGTGACCCCATCGGGCCAATAGCGCTCAAAGTGACGCCGGGGTGGCGTAAGAGGGAAGTGTGGGCGGCTGAAGGAAGCGCAGAGAAACCACGGTTGGCCGGGATGCGCGTGCCGGTGCTCACGCAGCCACGCGAGGCTCTCCTGGGTGACAACCTCATCCTGGATCAAGCTCTCAGGTATCCGAGTGATGCCGGCGCAGGACGTGCGCTCCCGCATCCCATGCCGTTCCTCTCGATCTATAGGTTCCCATTGGTGTCCCGTCTTCCCGGTCAAGTCACCATAGGGCCGGTTTTCAAAGCCGACAAACTGGAGGCTGCCTCCGAGGTGCATCTTGCCTACCAAACAGGTCGCGTAGCCTGCAGCAGCCAGCGTACCGGGTAGGGTAGGTAACTCCGGGCGGAGCACGCTTTCGTTGTTCCACGCACCAGACTTCCGCACCTGCTTACCTGTCAGTTGGCAGATCCGTGAGGGTGTGCAGAGCGGCATCTGGCAGTAGGCATCCGTGAACCGTGTCGCCTGGGAGGCCAGCGCATCGAAGTTGGGGGTGTGAACGGGCTCGCCGCCCTCGTCTTGCGGGACATGGCCCATGGCTCGAAAGCTGTGCTCGTCACTCAACAGGTAGAGAATGTTTGGCTGATTCATACTCCTCCTTCGAGGCCCCTGTCTTCAGGCCCCATCGATTTGGGCATAGAGCCGGGCCATAGCGATCAACGGATTGTGTCCCAGGTAGTCACGACAGGGTGTGTTGTAGGGGGTCTGCGGTTTGCGTAGCAGGCCCGCAGGATGATCTCCGTGGGGATGGTAGAACTCCCAGATGGTGCCGGTGCGATCAAATTGCTCAGCCGCTGCATCCAAGGCTCGCTCCAGCAGAAGGCGAGCGGCGTCGGTGCGACTATAGCGCAGGCAACCACGGGCAGCCCAAAGGGTCATGCTATTCCAGGTCGGCCCTCGCCACATCCGCAGTTCGAAGTGGGGATCGGTCACTGCTACAGTTGAAACGGGATGTTGAGTGAAAAACCTATCCGGATTAAGGAGATTCTCGTCGATCGCGCGCTGCGCCTGATCCTCTCTCGCGGCGCCCACGACCAGGGGCCACATCCCCTCCAATGCCAGGGGACGGCGCTCAGGATGATCAACCGACCAGATGTCGTGGAAGAAACCCGTCTCCTCGGAGAAGAGGTGATCTTGGATAAAGGTCTGGAGCGCTTTGGCTTTCGGTCCAAAGATCCCCGCAGCGGTGCCCAGCCGCGCAGACCAGTCCTCTGCAGTGGCATAGAGCCCGTAGAGGTGGGAAGTTGCATCGACGCAGGCGAAGGGCCCGGGCTGCACGTCCCGAAACCGAACGCCTTCGTCGATCCCGCTCTCCCAGTCGAAGGTCAGGATATCGGTGTAGTAGAAGCCCTGAGGCTGGGCGCGCCGGTTAGCCTCGAACCAGTGGATCTGCCGCACCAGCGGCTCATAGAGGCGCGCGACCAGTCCGTCATCGCCAAAGAGGTCGACGTAATCCTGCACCGCTATGGGCCACACTGGGGGATGGGTAATCTTCAGATTCCACTTCGCTGCCTGGCGTGTCGGGTCGCCGGCGCGGGGCATCCAGATGGTGCCGGGAAGCTGACCGGACTCCGACTGCACCGCCAACGTATTCAGGATTTGCTGGCGCGCATGCTCCGGCTCGTAAGCGAGCACATCGAGGACCTGGTGAATGAGGTCCCAGTGGCCAAACGCGGGACCATAACAATAGCCCGGGCCGATATCCTCCCAGGGATAGGGGAAGGGAGGCCGGGCGGGATGGATGGATTGGTTGTGAAGCTCGGCCGTATAGCCTAGCATCGGGCCCCAAGACGCTTTTCCAAGTTGCTGCACCGACTCAACGAGATGACTCAACATCGTCATAGCATTCTCCTGACACCTCTCCTACCGCTCGTTCACCGCGTCCAGCATCGCAACGATGTTTTGCGGAGGCACATCGGACATAATATTGTGGATTTGCTGGAAAACGTAGCCGCCGTCGGGCGCGAGGAGGTCGATGCGGGAACGAACGTCCATCGCCACCTCATCCGGCGTTCCACGCGGCAGCACCTGCTGCGTGTCGCAGCCGCCGCCCCAGAGGCACAGATCTCGCCCAAACTCCGCCTTTAATCTGCCGGCATCCATCCCCTGCGCTGAGGTCTGGACTGGCTGCAGGACATCCAGCCCTGCTTCGATGAACATCGGTATATACGCAGCAACACTTCCGCACGAGTGGAGCATCACTTTGACATCAGCTCGTTGCTTGGCCGTTTCCCAGAGTAGCTTGTGACGGGGGAAGAAGAACTCGCGATACATACGCGGGGAGATTTGCGGGCCGGTCTGCATTCCCAGATCGTCACCAAAGACAATGATGTCGATATAAGGCCCGACCGCCGCCAGATATGTCTCCAGACTCGCCAGATGAATTTCGGTGAGTTTGTCCAACAATCGATGCACGCGCCGCGGCTCCATTGCCAGCAGCAACAGGAAGTTATCCATCCGGAAGAGAAACTGCCCCCACTCCATCAGGTTTCCACCGAAGAGCCCGAGTATCGCGCGGTCCGAAGTGGCGCGCAGTGTCCTGGCCCGCTCGACCACTTGTGGGTTCGGGCGCCGTCCGCCGGGTGCCGACTCGTCGAAACTCAGAGGAGCAGGCGGCGAGCCCAACGAGGCCCACATCACCTTATCCATGGCGTAAGAGAGATGAGTAAAATCGTCACCCGTGTCGTGTTCGAGCGGAAAGTAGGTTTGCTCGAAGTAGAGACTGCCTTGCTTCTGAATCGCAGTCAACTGGCCCTCAGGATCGTAGATGTGCCAGTCGGACCCGACCTTGACGGGATTGATAAACGCCGGTATCTTGCAGGGCGTTCCGTCCGGCAGTACCCAATCCCGCCAGTCTGCCGGATCGAGTGCGAACCCCCGGCCTATCTCGAGCGTGTCAACCCCAAAACGATCCAAAACCTCGGGCTCGACGATAGCAAGCTGTTGGACAAAGTCGTAGACATAGATATCACCCGACGTGATGTTGAGATAGTCTTTCAGTTTGCGGTAAGCAATCGCCATAATGCCCGAAGAGCGATGGCCGCCCAGATCGATGGGGATTCGGTCCGGTTCTTGATGTGCAATCGCCCTTAATATACGCTCGCGCGACGTCGTCATATCACCTCTCCTGCTCGCGATTCACTTAAATTCACCTGTGCGCCGGTAGCTCCTGGACCAACGTGAGCCCCAGCACCATCAACTCTGCCACTACGTAGCTGAGCACCAGGGGTACCAGATGCTCGTGATTCAGCGCGACTGCCGTCCACGCGGCGATGCAAACATAGATGCCGATGCAAAGCTCTGCGATCCACGACTTATTTGGACGGGGACGGTAGGATGAGCGCCGCCAGTCGCCCGTCACTCCCCGAATTCTGAACTTTGGCGTACGCACAAAGATCCCACCGCGGTGCAGCCAGCCGTCAAAGACCGCGAGCGTCAGGCTCCACGCAAAGCCGATCCAGAGGAACATCATCACAGGATAGACCAAGATTCGGCGGTACCAATCACGATGAAAGTGCATCTGCCCCAGCACGTAGAGCAGGGGCGGAATCGAAGCTAACGCGCTCAGCCAAATGACGAAGTCGCCGAAAGTAGGGTCGGTGAGCACCATCGGCAATGTCAGCAGTATCATCATCAAGATCAGGGGCTGCGTGGTGTACCCGCTCAGGTGCATCAGGGCCATCACCTTTTGCATCACGTTCAGTCGAGGCGAACGCACAATCGAACCGGCCAGCTTGCGAAAGACCTGAGAGGCGCCCTTAGCCCAGCGAACCTGCTGCGTCTTGAATGAGACGAGCAAGGGTGGGAGCTCGGCTGCCACGGTGACATCCGGCAAGTAGCGTATTCGCCAGCCGGCAAGCTGAGCACGATAGCTCAAGTCCAGATCCTCCGTGACCGTGTCCGCCTGCCAGCCTCCAGCACTCTCGATCGCGGCTCTACGCCAAACGCCGGCGGAACCATTGAAGTTCATCAATAAGCCCGAGTTGCTGCGCGCCAGATGCTCCACCGAGAAATGAGCATCCAACGCAAGCGCTTGCACGCGCGTCATGACCGAATAGTCCGCATTCAGGTGTGTCCAGCGGGCCTGCACCATCCCCAAGCCCGGATCTGTCACGAGATGCGGCACGGTCCTCCGCAGAAAATCGGAGGCCGGGCAGAAGTCCGCGTCAAAGATCACAATGAACTCCCCACGCGCCCGCAGCAGCCCCTC
>SLDA01000412.1 GCA_007125545.1 Thermoflexales bacterium
AGGCTCGGTTGTCCGAATGCCGGTCACAGACTCTAACCATTAGGCTACGGCCCAGATCATGAACCGGAGGACAGAGAGTGAGGAAAAGCGCAGCCGGCAAGAGAGTCTGCCCAGAATGTAGAGGATAGCAATGAAGGATTTGATCTTTGACGAGCAAGGACGATTTGTACTCCCGGACTACGCTGCTAAGCGCCCATTCGCCAGCTTCTTACCTGGCATTGCCGGGCCACTGGGCATCCCGATGTGGGTGTTCTACGTAAACCGCGGCCAAGCCATCGCCAGCTTCGGGGTGGAGAACAAAGACAATCCCATCATGGAGTTCGAGCCGGCCAACAAAGCTTATCAGGTCACCCCGTACACCGGCTTTCGCACTTTCCTCAAGCTGAAACGGGGCGGAGCGGCCAAACTCTACGAGCCTTTCGCCCCGTGGAGCGTTGAGGACGAGTTGCAGATGTGCATCGGTATGAATGAGTTGGAGTTACAGGCCCGGAACACCGTCCGCGGCATCCAGACAAACGTCCTCTACTTCACCCTACCCGGCGAGCCCTTTGCCGGACTTGTGCGTGAGGTCACGCTAACCAACCTGGCCGACGAGCCGCTGGACCTGGAGATGCTCGATGGGATGGCCCGGGTGATGCCCTATGGCGTGGACAACCGCGGTCTGAAAGAGATGGGGCGCACGATAGAGGCGTGGATGGCGGTGTACAACCTGGAAGAGGGCCTGCCCTTCTACCGCGTCCAGGCCAGCTTTGTCGACACGGACGAGGTGAGCGAGATCCAGGCCGGCCACTTCTACCTTGCGTTTGACGCGTCGGGACGAAGGTTGGTGCCTTTCGTCGATCCGACAGTCGTCTTCGGCCAGAACACGGCCTTGAGTACACCCGATGCTTTCCGCACGCGGCCCTTGGCCGATCTGAGCCGGCAGCGGCAGATCACGACGGGCCGGACGCCTTGCGGTATGTTCGGCACAAGCACGGTCTTGGAGCCAGGAGAAGCGACGAAGCTCTACGCCATCATCGGGCATACCGGCAACTTCGAGCGCCTCAATCGTGAACAGGCGCGCCTCGCCCAGCCGGCATACCTGCAGCAACGACGGCGGGACACGGACCGGCTTGCCGAAGACCTTACCGGGGTCGTTGAGACCCGTACTTCCTCACCGCGCTTCGACGCCTATATCCGCCAGACCTTCCTGGACAACGTGCTCCGCGGTGGCTGGCCCCTCCTCCTGGGGAACGAGCAGAAGCCGGCCGTGGTCCACATTTATTCACGCAAGCACGGCGACCTGGAGCGCGACTACAACTACTTCTCCATCGCCGCCGAGCCGTATTCACAGGGGAACGGCGCCTACCGTGACGTCAACCAGAACCGGCGCTCTGACATCTTGCTTCGGCCGGAGATAGGCGCCTTCAATGTTTTGTCCTTTCTGAGCCTCATACAGGCTGACGGCTACAATCCGCTGGTTGTGGAGGGCAGCCGGTTCATCCTACCGGCGGGGGAGCTCGCAGGGATGCTGGCCCTGGCCGAGCAGCCGGAGAAGCTGGAGCCTGTACTAACTCACTCTTTCACCCCCGGCAAGCTTCTGCAAGTTATCAGTGATCAAGAGATAGAGCTGAAGGTTAGCCCTGAGGTCTTTGTCACGCAGGCTCTGGGCTATGCGGAACAGCATTTCCACGCCGTACCAGGTGAGGGGTACTGGATCGATCACTGGACGTACAACCTCGATCTGATCGAGACTTACCTGGCCGTCTACCCCGAACAGAAGGAGGATCTGCTCTTCAGCGCTCAAGCCGTTCCCTACTTCGACAGCCCGGCTGTTGTGCAGCCTCGCGCCCGCAAATACGTGCTCTCCGGCGAGAGCAAGGTGCGCCAGTACGGGGCGGTGCTCGAGGACGAGGAGAAGGTGGCATTGATCGCCGGTCGCAACGAGTCACCTAACCTGATGCGGACGGCCCACGGCAAGGGCGAGATCTATCGCACAACCGTCTTTGCCAAGCTGCTAGGATTGGCCCTGCTCAAGTTTGCCACCCTCGACGCATGGGGCATGGGCATTGAGATGGAGGCAGGTAAGCCAGGCTGGTATGATGCGCTCAATGGCCTGCCCGGCCTGCTCGGCTCGTCGCTCTGCGAGACCTACGAGCTGGATCGACTGCTCGCGCTCCTACTCGAAGCGATCACCGAGAAGGGAGAGGGCGCGGTTGACCTGCCCATCGAACAAGTCACGCTGATGGAAACAGTCGTCGAGTCTCTGCATCATTGGCGCGCGTCAGGCGACCCGGAGCGTGACTTCTGCTATTGGGACGCCGTAACCAGCGCCAGGGAAACTTACCGGGCATCCGTACGCTTGGGCCTTGACGGGGAGACCAAGAGGCTGTCTTTTGAGGAGTTGATCCCGACTCTGGAAGCCTTCCAGGCCAAGGTTCGCGCCGGGATTCAGCGTGCCGTTGAGATGAACCAAGGCACATCGCCCGGCGGGTCGCCCGGTATCCCCCCGACCTACTTCGCCTACACCGTCACCGACTATGACCTTATAACGGATGCCGACGGGGCGGCCCAGTGTGACGAGCAAGGCCGGCCCTACGTCCGGGCCAAGCAGTTCGAACCGCGGATACTCCCCTTGTTCCTTGAGGGTCCAGTCCACGCTCTGAAGGTCCAATCCGACGTGGCCTTGGCAAGGGATCTTTACACGCGGCTCAAAGCCACCGATCTGTACGATCGTAAGCTGGAAATGTACAAAGTCAACGCCTCCTTGAGGGACCAGTCGCACGAGATCGGTCGCGCACGAGCCTTTACGCCAGGTTGGCTGGAGAACGAGTCGGTCTTCCTGCACATGGCATACAAGTACCTGCTGGAGGTCCTGAGGGCGGGACTATACAAGGAGTTCTTCGACGAGTTCCGGCGTGTGCTGATCTGCTTCCAGGACCCGGTCGTCTACGGGCGCAGCCCCCTGGAGAACTCATCGTTCCTCGTCAGCAGCGCCCACCCTGACGCGTCACTGCATGGTGCCGGATTCGTCGCCCGGCTCACGGGGGCCACAGCCGAATTCCTGAGTCTCTGGACCACCATGATGGCCGGTCGACAGCCTTTCTTTGTTCAGAACGGCAAGCTGGGTCTCCGGTTCAGACCAACCCTACCTGGCCGGCTGTTCGACAAAGACGGTAGACTTACCTTTACCTTCCTCGGGCGAGTGCCTGTCACCTACCACAACGATGACAGGCGCGATCTTTTTCCTGACAATGGGATGCGCGCTCAATCGATGACCTTGCATCTGTCAGATCAGCGCCAGATCGAGTGCGTGGGGGATGTTATCGACGAACGCTATTCTCG
>SLDA01000521.1 GCA_007125545.1 Thermoflexales bacterium
CATCGGCTTCACCGTGCTGGCCTGTGTCTTCACCGCCGCCCTCTTCTTTGTGCAGGCCGGCGACATCTTCATAGGCATTCTCTTCTTTATTCTCGCGGAAATCGGCTATCGTGGCGGACAGGTCTTCTACGACGCCATGCTGCCCGAAATTGCCGACGAGCACGACATCGGTCGCATCTCGGGCTACGGGTGGGCGCTCGGCTCATTCGGCGGCGTGCTCTGTCTGCTGATCATCCTGCCGCTCATTATGATCTTCGAGGGGCCCCTTATGGTCCGGCTTGCCTTCGTCATCACGGCGGTTTATTACGCCATCTCCTCGCTCCCCATCTTTCTTACGATCAAGCAGGAGAGCGTCCCGCAGCAACCGCCGGCAGGCGAGACGTATCTATCCCTGGGCTTCAACCGAATCTGGACGACGATCAGGGAGGCGAGAAAGTATCACGACTTTCTGAAGTTCGTGGTTTCCTTCATCGTCTACAACTCGGGCGTGATGATGGCCATGAACTTCGCGGCCATTATCGGCGCGGTGCTCTTCGGGATGGACCAGACCGAGCTGATCGCCTTTGTGATCCTGGTGCAGGTCACCAACGTGGTCGGCGCCTACCTGCTGGGGCATCTGGTGGACCGCATCGGAGCCAAGCCCGCGATGGTGCTCTCGATCCTGCTGATGGTGGCCGCCGTCGGGTGGATGTTCCTGGCGCAGACGATGCAAGCATTCTTTATGGTGGGTGCGCTCGCCGGTTTCGCTATGGCGGGCATCCAGTCCATCAGCCGGACGATGGTCGGCGCCCTCTCGCCGGAGGGACAAAGCGCCGAGTTCTACGGTTTCTTCGCCGTCGCCGGGACGCTCTCGTCGGTGGCGGGACCCGCCATCTTCGGGGCGGTGGCCTATCGCGTGGCGCTCTGGTATCAGAACGTGCAGGGGTTGACGGAGCTGGCCGCGGAACAGGCCGGACAGCGCGTCGCGGTGTTGGGGATGGGCCTCGCCCTGCTCCTGGGACTGGCGGTGTTGGCCTCGGTGAGCCAGTCCCGCGCACGCGCCACCTACAAACTGGCGGTGAAGAGCTAGCCGGCACGGGCGCGCAAGAAGGAATCAGAGAGTGGTTCAATCCACACGCTGACCAGCGCCATAGGGGACACGCCGTCCGTCCGCGTCTCCCCTATGGCGCCAGACACGTCTTGCGCGATATCTGGTATACTGGGCATAAGTGGACGGACGCCCGGTGAGAGGTGCCGGGCGCCGGATCCCGCACAGATAAACATATGCGAGACTATATTGACTTGCCCCGCGCGTCGCGTTGGGGTCGACAGGAGAGACTATGACAAGCACCAAACCGCTGCGCGCCCTACGCTCCGTGGGCGTCGCCGTCCAGCTACTGCTCAAGGGATTTGCAATGGGCACCGCCGGGCTGATTCCCGGCGTCTCAGGGGGCACCCTGGCCCTGCTGCTTGGGGTCTATGAAACTCTCGTCGAGGCGATTCGGGTAGCCTCTTCCCCGCAGACGGTCAAAGCGCTGCTGGGGAGGCGCTGGATGGAGTTCGGTGAGCGAGTTTCGTGGCAATTGCTGGTGCCCATCGGGTTGGGCGCGCTGACCGCCGTGATTACGATGAGCCACATTATGGAATGGCTGCTCAATACATTTCCGATCCAGATGAGCGCCTTCTTCTTCGGGCTCGTCGCCGCCTCGATGGTCGTGGTGGCGCGCAAGATCGAGCACTGGAACCCGCGCATCGCAATCGGGTTCATCCTTGGCGCAGCCGCCGCGTGGTTCCTGTTGGACCTCACACCGGCACAGACACCGAATACCTTGTGGATGCTCTTCTTGAGCGGCGCCGTCGCCAAGTGCGCGTTCGTGCTGCCGGGCATCTCCGGTTCGTATGTGCTGCTCGTCTTCGGTCAGTACCAATACGCGCTCGCCGCCGTAACCCAGCGCAACATCCTGGCGATAGCGATGATTCTGCTTGGAGCGGTCGCGGGTCTCGTCACCTTCGCGCAGGCATTGAGCTGGCTTTTCAGGCGCCATCGCGATCTCACGCTCGCCGTCCTGGGCGGGCTGATTCTCTCCTCACTGCGCACGCTCTGGCCGTGGATGATGACCTACACCAGCGCCGCCAATATCGAGCGACAGCGGCCGATACTCCCGGCCGCATGGACACCCGAGGTGGGCGTCGTCGCGCTGCTGGTCGTCGTAGGCTTCTTTGTCGTGCTGGCATTGGGACGCGAACCGGCCCGGCAGACAGAGGTCTAGCAGCCGGCGAAGACCAGCGACAGCGTACTCAGGGCTTGCGCGCCGGCTGTAGCCGATAGCCCACCCCGCGGACCGTGACGATGCGTTGGGGGTGACTCGGATCTGCCTCCAGCTTCTCGCGAAGCCAGCGAATGTGCACGTAGACCACCTGAGGCTCGCCCACGTATTCGGCACCCCAGACGCGCGCGAGAAGTTCGTCGATCGGCACGACTCGCCCGGACTCCTGCGCCAGCACTGTCAAGAGATCGAACTCCCGCGGGGTCAGGTCGACGGGCTCGCCCCCAACCGTGACGGTGTGCGCCGCTGTGTCGACCACCAGGTCGCCGACCGCCAAAGCCGGAGCGGGACCCGGATCGAGGCTCTCGGGCGGAGCCGCGCGGCGCAGGACGGCCTTGATACGCGCCAGCAGCACGTCCAGATCGAAAGGCTTGGTGACGTAGTCATCGGCGCCCATCTCCAGCCCCACCACCTGATCCAGCTCGCGGCGCCGGGCGGTCAGAAAAATGACGGGAACATCGATGGCGCGTCGCAGACGGCGGAGCGTGTCGAGACCGTCCATTCCGGGCAAGCCGATGTCGAGCAGCACCAGGTCGGGCTGGTCGGCAAACGCCTGTTGGAGGGCCGCCTCGGCGGAGGGTGCCGTGGAGGTACGATAGCCGGCCTGCTCCAGATTGTAGGCCAGACTGCGGCGCAAGAGCGCATCATCGTCCACTACGAGAATATGGCGCGCCATCGACCGGACCCCTAAGCCTCTTCCTGCCACTCGATGTTATGTCGCCGGAGCCACGTCACCAACCGCGAGCGCTCCGTCGCATAATACTGGCCGCGGGTCGGTCGCTCGCCCAGGGGAGCCAGGGCCCACGCGCGCTCGGCGACATCATAAGCAGCGCGCGGCCGGCCCAACCTCCGGGCCTGAGCTGCGTGGTCTGCCATCAGCGCACCGCCGGCATCCAACCAATGGTACAGCACCTCCAGGGCCGCCACCGGCTCCCGCGCCCACGTCCCCGCCCCATTCCTGATCACATACTCCGCATTGGCGAGCTCGTGCGCCGGAAGCGCGTCGATAAAGATC
>SLDA01000175.1 GCA_007125545.1 Thermoflexales bacterium
CGCCTTCCAGGTGATGACCCTCACGGGCATCTTCTACTGGGGCGTGACCGCCGCGATGCAAGCCGTGATTCCCTATATCGTCACCGAGATCTGCCTGCGTTCGGTTGGGGAGACCTTCGACTTCTACATTCCGGCCCTGATCACGTCTCTCCTCTGTTACCCTCTGGTGATGTGGCTGGCAAACCGTTTTGGAAAATGGCGGGTCTTCGCACTGTCGCTGCTCCTCTCGGCGTTCGTGCTGCCGGGCCTGATGGGGATCGGCCCCTGGTTCCCGATGCCGCTCAAGAGCCAGGGCCTGATCTGGATCACACTGCAGGCTGTCGCGATGTCGGGCGTCACGATGCTCCCCGCCACCTTTGGCGCCGAGATCACCGACTATGACGCGGAGTTGACCGGGGAGCGCCGGGAGGGCACCTATTACGCCGCGTGGGGCCTCATCGACCAGGTCGTGCAGGGGCTGGCAGCCGCGGCGCTGCCCCTCATCCTGCTCCTCGGGCGCAGCCACACAGATCCACGGGGACCGCTGGGGGTCCGTGCCGTGGGCGTGGTGGGCGGGCTGGCTATGTTCATCGCGTTTCTCATCTTTCTCAGGTATCCGTTCCGCGGAGGATCGCGGGCTGAAGGGGAGGGTTTATGAACGAGATCCAGGCCCTGGAATGGGCCAACTACGCGGCAAGCCGCGCCGCAGCCGAGGCAACGCCTGGGCTGGATCTGCTAATGCGGGAGGATCTGGTCCTGACCTGCAGCGAGGTGCTCCCGCTCCCCGACGCGAACCATGCGTGTCTGCTCCGCACCGAAATGAGCCTCACGCAGGCCTTGATCGAGGAGGTGGTGGAGGCCTTTCACGCCCGCGGGATCGCCGCCTCCATCTACCTCTCACCCGCCTGCGCACCCGAGGATCTGGCGGCGCGCCTCGTAGCGCGGGGATTCGTCGCACTGCCCGAGCAGGAGGCCTGGATGATATTGAGCGATCTGCCGTCCATCCGCATCCCGAAGCCCACTCCCGGCATCACCGTTCGCGCGATCACGCCCGAGGAGGTCGTTACATTCGCGGACGTCTACCTGACAGCCTTTGGGATGGATACGGCTTTCGCGCCGCCGCTCGTGGAGCTGCTCGGTCCCTCCATCGGGCCGGCGAACACGCACCACTATCTCGCACTCAGCGAGGGGGCGCCGGTGGGCACCCTATCGCTGCTGCTACACGAGCGGTTCGGCGTCCTGGGCAGCGCGGGGGTGATTCGCTCGCCCAACAGCCGTGGCGCAGCAACCAACATGGTGATCACCGCCGCGCTGGAGGCGCGAGCACGGGGCTGCGACACGCTGATGCTTCAGACCACCGCAGGGACGATGCTGGAGCGTTTCCTGCGCATCAGAGGCTTTCGCCGGGCGTTTACCCGGACCTGTTATATGCTGCCATGCTAATTGAGATCACCGAGCTGCGAAAGAGCTACCAGACCGGAGCGATCACCTTCGAGGCGCTGCGAGGTGTCTCGCTGTCTATCGAAGCCGGCGACTATGTGGCCATTATGGGACACTCAGGCAGCGGGAAGTCGACGCTGCTGCACCTGGTCGGCGGACTCGACCGGCCCTCCTCAGGACACATCACCCTCGGCAACCTGCAGGTCTCCACGATGAACGAGACGGCGCTGGCCCGTTTCCGCCGGTCGCACATCGGCTTTGTCTTCCAGTTCTTCAATCTGGTCGAGAACTTAACAGTGCGGGCCAACGTCGAGCTCCCGGCGCTATTGGGCCCGCACCGGACTCGCGCGGGGGCCCGCCTGCGGGCCACGGCGCTCCTGGAGCAGCTGGATATCGCGGCACACGCCAACAAGTATCCCCGGGAGATGTCGGGGGGACAACAGCAGCGGGTGGCGATTGCCCGGGCGCTGATCAACGAACCCGCTCTGCTCCTGGTCGACGAGCCGACGGGCAACCTGGATAGCACCAACACCCAAGCCGTGCTGCAGATCCTGGCGGACTGTAACGCGCGAGGGCAGACGCTGTTGATGGTGACCCACGATCCGCGCGCCGCAGCGGAGGCGAAACAGGTGCTGTTCATTCACGATGGTCGCCTCGTGAGCAGCGTGCCGGGCGGCGACCCGCAGGCCCTGGCCCAGCGCCTGGCGGCCCTGCAGTAGAGGAGCTGGTCGGAGCACATTATGCGCGCAGTATGGACCAAGATCAAAGCCGACCTCACCCATCGCCCGATGGTCTCTCTGCTCATCCTCCTTACCATCGCGGCCTCTGCCACCCTGCTGACACTGGCGACGGCGACCTTGACGAATATGAGTGCGCCCTACGACACCTCGTTCCACGAGCTGAACGCGGCCCACGTCTGGCTCTTCTTCGACCGTCAGGTCGCCAGCCGTGGCGATATCAGCAGGATCGAGGCGCTGCCGGGCATTACGGCGAGCACCGGGCTCCGCCCCTACGTCCTGAGCCGTGTGCGCCTCGGCGACAACGCTGTATGGGTCAGCCTGAGGGCGGAGCCCGCCGATCGGCCGACCGTCAACCGGCTGCTGATCACGGCGGGCGAAGGATTGCCCGCCGGTCCGGCAGCGGGGCAGCACGTGTGCGTCCTGGGCAAGGAGCTGGACGATCTCTACGCCATCGAAATTGGGCAGGCTGCACGCGTCACGCGCGCGGACGGCAGGGAGGTCGCGTTGCCTATCGTGGGGCTGGCCTATAACCCGATGTGGGACACCTACCGCACCAGCCAGCCCCCCTACGTATACGTGAGCGAGGCCACCCTGCGCGAGCTCTTCCCGGACGAGGAGAGTTGGGGATGGTCGCTTGGGCTCCGCCTCGCCGATCCGAATGCGGTTACGAGCCTGGTCGCGCAAGTGGAGGAGCTGTTGGGCGCCGGCGCAGTCACGGGCTACACCGACTGGCGCGATGTGAAGCGCGCGGCGGCTTTCGGAGCGCAGATCAATTTCATCTTCCTGGGCGCCTTCAGCGGTTTCGCCATCCTGGCAACTGTGCTCGTAATTGCCAGCAGCATCGGATCGATCGTGCTGTCGCAGTTCCGGCAGATCGGCATACTCAAGACCCTCGGGTTCACACGCGACCAGATCCTCTGGCTCTATCTGGGGCAGTACCTGCTGCTGACGGCGATAGGCGTAGCACTGGGTCTCATAGCAGGGAGCGCGCTCGCCCCGCTGCCGCTCAAGAGCGTCGCCGCCTCATTGAGCACCGCTTACCGCCCCCCGCTGAGTCCACTCCTGATCGCCACGGTGTTGGGCATCACGACCGGCGTGGTCGCGGTGGCGGTCCTGGGCGCCGCCAAGCGTGGCGCGGAGACACCCATCGTGCTTGCCATCACCGGTGGGGCCGAACCGGTCCATCCCCGTCGCCCCGCACGCTGGGGAACGCCGGGGGGCCTGGCTATGCCCATCGTCGTGAGCCTGGGTGTGCAGGAGATCTTCTCGCGGCCGCTGCGTTCGCTGCTGACGGGCGTCAATCTCACGCTCGGCGTCATGGGCATCGCCTTTGGGTTAACGCTGGCCAACACGTTGGACGGCTACCGCGCCAATCCGGCACTCTTGGGCATTGTCTATGACGCGGCCGCGACACGCTACCGGATGAGCGACCGCCAAGCGCAGCAGCTGCTCTCGCGGTCGCCCGGCGTGGAGGCAGTCTATAGCGAGTATCAGGTGGAGGCAGAGGCGATGGCGCCGCCCTCTCCGGGCCGGACCTTCAGCGTGCGCGCGGTCGAGGGAGAGCTTGACGCCTTTCCCTTTCCGATCACAGAGGGACGGTGCTTCGACCCCGACCGCTATGAGGCGATCGCGGGGCGCGGCCTGCTCGATTGGCTGGGGCTGGAGGTGGGTGATACCCTCACGGTGACGTTCCGAGAGGGTGCCGGTCCGGCGGTCGGCCCGGCGGTCGGCCGGGAGGTCGGCCGGGAAGCCGGGCGGCCGGTCAGCTGGCAGATTGTGGGGCAGTATACCGAGCCGGCCGATATGGGACAGGTGATGATGGTAAGCGGATCGCTCGTCTCGCGGTGGGTCAAGGGCGTCGAGCCGGCAAGTTATTTCCTGAAACTGGCTCCCGACCACGATCCGGGCGCGCTCCGCGCACACCTGGCAGACCGGAGCCGCGAGGACCTGAACGTGGTGTTCGTCGACCAGACGCTGCCCGATGCCGTCCGGACCTTACAGTTGGCCATCTACGGCCTCGCGACGATCCTGATCGGGATCGCGCTCATCAACGTTTTCAACACCTCACTGCTCAGCACTCGGGAGAAAGTGCGCGTGATCGGCATCCTCAAGACGGTGGGGATGACACCTCTACAGGTTGTCGCCATGGTCAACGTGAACGCCGCGTGTCTGGGCCTGATGGCTGCGGCCATCGGAGCGCCGCTGGGCTTTGTCTTCACCCGTGCCGTGCTCAGGTGGCTTGCGCACGCCTACGGCTTCGGCCCGATACACGTGCTGCTCGACGCCCGTGCGGCGCTGCTGCTCGTGCCGTTGATGCTGCTCGTGAGCCTGGCGGGTAGCGCGCTCCCCAGCTTGCAGGCGGCGCGCGCTTCCATTGTGGAGGTCATAGCCCATGAATGAGTTCCTCCGAGAGCATTGGACGCGGTCGCGGATTTTCAGAGTCGTGCTCGTGCTGGCCCTGGGCTATGCCGGGCTCCGCCTGGTGGTCAATGCGCTCTATATGACGATCCTGCTGGCACCGGAGTTGGGCTTGATGGAGCTGCCGGAATGGTCCGGGAGTGAGGCACAGCCCATAATCCCCGTCGATCTGCAGGTGTATCTGGATGCGGCCGAGCAATTCCGCGCCCAAGAGCCTCTCTATGATATGCGTGGGCGCATCGAGTTCTTCCAATATTCCCCGGCCTACGCGATGGCCTTCATCCCCTTCCTGTGGCTTCCGGCGGGAGCCACCGTCGCGATCCACGTGCTGCTCCATGTCGCGGCCTACATCCTGCTCTATTTCACCTGCGACCGTATCTTCCGCAAGACGGGTCTGGCGGGAGCGCGGCGCGCGCTCGCCCTGACTCTGCCGGTCTGGCTGATCTTCACCTCCTTCTGGAGTGATCTGGGCTATCTCAACGTGTATATCATCGTGGCGCTACTCGGGACCCTGCTTATCGAGGCGGTCCTCGACGAACACGTGGGATGGGCGTTGCTCTGGCTCTCGCTGATCCTCCAGTCGAAGCCACACTGGGCATTCGCCCTCGCCATTCCCTTCCTCCTGGGACGCCACCGGTTCTTCGCCCGCCTGATGGGGCTCGCGGCGCCGGCCTATGCCGCTATCGCCGGCGCAACGATGTGGGCCGGCGGGCCGGCTTACGTCCTGGGCCAGTATGGCGCATACGTCCGTTTCCTCGCCACGATGGGCGCGGGTTTCCGGTGGGCGGGAACGGAGGCGGCCTACCTGGGCTATAACCACTCGATCAAACAAATCGTGTTCTATTTGCTGGGGGTGACACCCAGCAGCGCGCTGATTGCGAGTGGGGTCAAGGGCCTGCTGCTCGCGCCGCTGGCCCTGGTGGGCATTCGCTGCCTGCTGCACCCGGGGAAGCAGCCGCGCCAGACCGCGTCGCAACTTGCACTCGATCTGGCCTTTGCCACCTACCTCGGGGTCTTCATCTGGCTGGACTGGGTCTGGGAGGTCTCGCTGAGTCCGGTCCTGCTCGCTTATCTGCTGGGCACGGTGGTGCAGCGAAAGCTGAAAGGCGCGCTCTGGGCCGTCTTCCTGCCCTACGGTTTGATCGATGTCGTGCGGCTGGTGAGCTTCGCCGCCCTGGGCATGGACGCGATCGCGCCCGGCCTCTACGTCATCACCGACCCGAGTCTCTACGTGCCCCTTATGATGATCGTTATTCTGGTCTTCTACGCCGTCCTGGTCACGCGGATCTGGCGCGCCGTTTTCGTTTCCACAAACACCTATCCCGAAGGAGAAGCCGTTTATGGACTTTGATGACTTTCTCGACCTCCCCACCGAAAAGATCGCGGCGCTCGTGCAGGAGCGCGGTCCCAGGGTCTGCGTCGTGCCCCTCAACGGCACCCGGCGCTGGTTTCTGCTGGAGCAGAATGCGCCGGTGGACGAGCACGACGCCGAGACTTTTGTGACCCGTGTCGGGGAGCAGGTCCGTCGCCTGGGCCGTCTCTTCTTCGACCACGGCGTCTCGACCCTGTTGATGCCCGTCTTCGGCACCGAGCTGGCGACACGTGGCGCGGCCTATCGCCATATGGCCGAGATGGGCCTGCTTATGCTGACCGACGCGGCATTCCACGCGTTCTATGCGGGGAGCGACGCACGCGTACGCTTCTACGGCAATTTCCGCAGCTACTATAACGATGCGCCCGATCTGCTGAATGCGTTCAGCCGCACAGAAACGGCCACGCATCACCACAAGACGCACCGGCTCTTCTATGGGGTCTGCGCCGAAAGTGCCACCCAGATCATCACGCACTATGCTGCCGAGCAGGGACGTGCCCTGACCCAAGAAGAAGCAATCGAAGTGGTCTATGGTGAGCGAGTTCCAGCTGCCGATCTATTCGTGGGCTTCGACCGCCCCACAGCCTTCGACATGCCCCTGATCGATGACGGCAATGTCGCGCTCTACTTCACGGTTGCGCCCTCCCCCTATCTCGAGGCGCGGGGACTGCGCGCCATCCTCTACGACTGGATCTTCATCCGCCCCGGCGATGGCGACTACGAGCGCCTGGACGACGCCGAATGGCAGCATCTGCGGAGCTTCTATCACGCCAATCGCCACAGCGTGATGGGCCTTGGAGTCCGGCGACAGGGTATTTGGTATCCAGCCCCAGGATTGCGGGAGCCCCAGGACGGATGAACCCCGCCGGCGTTCTTGCCCAATTCCTGATGATTCTCTGGTGGGAATCCCTGCAAAATCTGCCGCCGCTGCTGGGCTTGACGACATGCGTGAAGCTCTACAACCGGAACCGCGTCGTGGCGCTTGCCGCCGCCACCGGCGGCTGCTTCCTGGGCAGCCTGCTGATAGCGTGGACGGAGCCACTGATCTATCGCGAAGCGACCGTGCTTGCTCTGGGCCCCAGCTTCTGGGTCAATGCGGTTGTCTTCAGCGTGCTGGCGATGGTGGGCAGCCTCTATATGAGTCACGTCCGTGACAGACCGGCACGACTGGATGCGGGCGTGGGCTTCGTGTTGGCCTTCGTGCTCGCGGGCACACAGGCGTTGTTCGACGGCTCTACGCTGCCGGCCTTCGGCGTTCATGGGCTGGCGCTGGCCCTGTCCTTTACCGTTATCCTGCTTGGGATTCGCTGGGCCCTATCCGGTCCGCGCCGGCGCACGGTCCTTCTGCGCACGCTGCTCCTGAACGTGGTGGGTTCGATCATCATCGTCATCGTCGACTACAGTCACTTACTTGTCTAGAACAGACCGGGGATAAGGAAACGTTATGGAATTTCAGCAACTCTTGGACGACATCGGACCCCTGCGGGTCTCACCCTCACCATATGACACAGCGTGGCTGGCGCGTATGGACGGAGAGATGGGAGAGCGGGCGCTCAACTGGACCCTCAGCCACCAACTCGCGGATGGTGGCTGGGGTGCTTCCGAACCCGTCTATTATCACGACCGGGTGATCTCAACGCTCTCTGCCATCACGGCGTTGCTGCAGGCCGGCATGGCGCCGGACTCGGCGGTCATTCGGCGCGCGCACTTCGCGATTGAGCGGAGCTTGCAGGGGTTAGATGCCGATTCGTGTGGCGCCACTGTGGGGTTTGAGTTGATCGTGCCCACACTGATCGGCGAGGCGCGATCGCTGGGCATTGATATCCGGAATGGCTTGATGGACCGGCTTATCTGGACGCGGAGTTCGAAACTCGGCGCGCTTCCCGAGCGTCGCATCGACCGGCGCTTCACACCGAGCTTCTCCGCCGAAGCCGTAGGCCAAGATCACCTGCACCTGTTGGATGCCGACAATCTTCAGGCACCCAACGGATCCGTCGCCTTCTCGCCCAGCGCCACGGCCTTTTTCACCAAGTATGTACGTCCTGACGCAGCTGCCGACGCCTATCTCAATGGGGTCATCGATAGCTGCGGGGCAACGCCGTACGTCGGCCCGATTGAGATTTTCGACCGAGGGTGGGTACTGTGGAACCTGAGCCTCATTCCCGATCTGGCGGAGGGCTATCGGGCCGAGATCGAGGCCCACGTGAAGGTCCTCATAGGAGAGTGGCAGCCGGGTGAAGGGATTGCCTCCGCCGTGGGCTTGCCGCTGTTGGATGGCGACGATACCGCCGTCGTCTTCGCCGCACTACAACGCCTGGGCCATACCCTGGACGTGGAGGCGGTCCTGTCCTACAAGTCGGCTTTTCACTTCCGCTGCTATCCGCTGGAGAGCGACCCCTCCACCAGCACCAACGTGCACGTCCTCGATGCACTGCGCCAATCCTCGCTGCCCGCAGAGCACGTCGGCGTCCGAACAGCGCTCACCTTCTTGAAGCGAACCCAGACGGCGAACCTCTTCTGGCTCGACAAGTGGCACGCTTCTCCCTACTATCCGACCGCCCACGCGGTCATCGCGCTCGCAGGATTAGCGGATCACGTTGCGGAAGGGGCCGTGGAATGGATCCTAAGCACGCAGCGGGGAGATGGGTCGTGGGGTTGGTACATGCCCAGTGCCGAGGAGACTGCTTACGCCCTGCAGGCGCTGGCAATCTGGGGTCAGGCCCACGACGTGCCACGGGATGCGCTCGAGCGAGGACGCGACTGGTTGCAGGAGCACGGCGATCGCCCCTACCCGAAACTATGGATTGGCAAGTGTCTATATACACCTATACTTCCGGTAAAGGCAGCCGTCGTAAGTGCACACCATCTGGTTGCACGCGCGCTCGATCAACCCGGTCTGTTCGGTACGGCGTGAAGGACGGGTGCCGGTGAGTCCGGTAGGACGCCAGCAGCCACGCCCACCAACTCTGGAAACCAGGCCCCAGTCGGCCCCACCAACACAACAGAGCACACGCGGGAGGATGAGGTGATCAAGCGAATCGACCTGGTGAACACCTGGCAGTCGTATGTAGAAACCGATCACGACGACCCGGACAGAAAACGGCGGGCGCAGACACTCAATATTCTCCTGGCTGCGTTGTTTGTGATGGCGACGCTGGCCCTCCTATTCACACTCACGATGGAGATTACCGGCGTCTTTCCACCGGCGGAGACGCGAACTATATACATCCCATCGGCCTTACTCTCTTTACTGATCATAGGCATCTACTACCTCAACCGCGCCTATCCAACCGCGGCGAGTGTGCTGTTCCTGGTCATTCTGATCCTGATCCTGGCTGCCGGCGACGAGCCCGCACAGGTTGCAGCGGGTCGAGTGCAGCTCTTCCTCGCGATCCCGATCATTATGGCGGCGATGGTGCTACCACCGTGGACTACCTTCGTCTTCGCCGGACTCGTGTCAGCTACAACCGGGGCAATCGGATCGCAGGTGGGTATTGTCTTCACGCCGTTCGCGTCCTTCGCGTACGTCGTCATCGCGCTGGTCAGCTACCTGGGGGCTTCACAGCTAGAGCAGGCGCTTCGACGGCTCCGGCGAACGAATGAAGAGCTCGACCAGCGTGTGGAGGAACGCACGCGAGACCTGGTCGATGCCAACCGGCAGCTAGCGGATGCCAATGACCGGCTCCGCGAACTCGACCGGCTGAAATCCCGCTTCCTCTCAATGGTGTCGCACGAACTGCGCACGCCGCTCAGCGCCATCCAGGGCTTCTCGGAGATGCTGCTTGCGGGGATCTACGGACCGATCACACCAGGGCAGCGCAATGCACTGGACCGGATCACAGGCAACACCCTGCGCCTGCTGGACCTGGTGGGAGATCTACTGGATCGCGCCCGCATCGAAGCCGGACAGCTCGCCCTGCACCTTCACCCCTTCTCGCCGGCGGAACTGGCGGAGGATGTGGAGACGACCCTGAATGTGCTGGCCCAGTCCAAGGGGCTGACGCTGACCACCAGCGTGGCCTCCGATCTGCCGGCTTTGATCCGCGGCGACGAGGCGCGCCTGAGACAGATCCTGATGAACCTGGTCAACAACGGGCTCAAGTTCACGGAGCGAGGTGGCGTGATGTTGCACATGTCGCTGTCTCAGGACAAGAGCGGCGGTCCCGAACCCACGTGGATCGTTTCGGTTTCGGACACCGGCCCCGGGATCGCAGATGAAGAGAGAGCGGCTGTCTTTGAGCCCTTCCGCCGAGTGGATGACTCGTCCACCCGAAGAGAGATGGGCGTCGGTCTAGGGCTCTCCATCGTGAGGGATCTGATTGAACTTATGGATGGCACCCTCACACTGGAGAGCACTGTAGGCTTAGGCAGCACCTTTACCATCGTCCTGCCGCTACTTCCGGAGAAGGAGATGATCTATGAGTAAACCGCAAGGATTGGTTATCGAGGATAACGAGGACCTGGCCACCATCTTCAGCGCAGCGCTGGAGGCATCGGGGTGCGAGACGCACATCATCAATGACGGGCAGGATGCGTTGGACTATCTTGGGCGTGCCCGTCCGCAGATCATCATCCTGGACCTGCACCTGCCCCGCGTCTCGGGGGAGATCATCCTGCGTCGCATTCGCGCCGACCCAGCGTTTGCTGAGACCCGGATCGTGATAGCCACCGCCGATCCGCAGATGGCAGACATGCTCCATGACGAGTCGGATCTCATATTGCTCAAGCCGGTGAGCTTCACACAACTACGCGACCTGTCGGCACGTCTCGCGCGGAGCACCGTATGAACTATGGCCCGCACCGCCTATGCAACCGGAGGAGGGTTGCACCATAAGAGGGCGCGACAGGCGTAGCGCATGTGTTTCTGCGTGCCAATGACGCCATGAAAATTCGCAAAAATCGGGTAAACTTATTCACAGCTTTGTAGCGGTTGCTGGAATCATATAAAGAGGAGATTATGGAGGATCCGTTCTTACAGATATTAATCATATTCGGATTAGCATTATTTAATGGTCTGTTAGCGATGTCGGAGATAGCGATGCTGTCCTCCCGCAAGGCGCGACTCCGACAGGCATCGGATGCCGGCAATGAGCGCGCGCGCGCAGCCCTCACTCTAGCCACCGACCCGGGGAGATTTCTGGCTACGGTTTCGATCGGCACTACGCTGGTCGGCATCCTGATGGGCGCATTTGGTCAGGCCACATTGGCCCGCACCCTGACTGCATCACTGGCAGCGGTTCCCGTGCTCGAACCCATCGCCGGTGCTCTTGCAGTCGGACTCGTCGTGCTGGGCGTGACCTACATCACCCTCGTGCTCGGAGAGTTGTTGCCCAAGCGCCTCGCTTTGACCAACGCGGAGCGGATTGCCGCGCTGGTTGCCGAACCGATGCGGACGCTGTCCTTAATTGCCCGTCCCTTTGTCTGGGTCCTGAATGCCTCGACGGATGCATTGTTGCGCCTTCTGGGAGTGAAGCCCTCCAGCGTGCCCGACGTGACGCCTGAGGAGATTGAAGTGCTTGTAGAACAGGGCACGGAGCTAGGCGTTTTCGAGGAATCCGAACAGGATATGATTGAGAGTGTGCTCCGGCTGGACGAGCGCCGGGTCGATGCCTATATGACGCCGCGCACGCAGGTGACGTGGATCGACTTGGAGGACCCTGAGGAGGAGAACCGAGACATCCTGCTCTCCGCTCAGCACTCCCGCTTCCCCGTGATCGAGGATGATCCGGACAACGTCCTGGGCATCCTCTACACCAAGGACATGGTCGTCCGCCAGCTGAGAGGCGAGGCCTTCGACCTGCGCGCCATGCTGCGCCCCGTGCTCTTCGTCCCGGAATCGATGTCCACGCTGCGTGTATTGGAGCTTTTCAAGCAGCACGGCGACCACATCGCGTTGGTCACCGACGAGTACGGAAGCGTTCAGGGGATGGTGACGGACATGGATATCCTGGAGGCAATCGTCGGCGACATTCCGGCGGAGGGCGAGCCGGAGGAGCCTCAGGCTATGCAGCGTGAGGACGGCAGTTGGCTCGTCGATGGTATGCTGCGCGTCAACCGGCTCTGGGAAGAGCTGGACCTGGAGAATGAAATCGACGATGTCTACCGGGGCTACCAGACTGTCAGCGGGTTTGTGATGGCGGAGCTGGACGAGATTCCGGATGAGGGAGAGCACTTTAGCTTCCACGGGCTGCGGTTCGAAGTCGTCGATATGGATGGGCGCCGCATTGACAAAGTATTGGTGGCGCCTGAACCGGCGGATGAGGATTCCAACGCCAGCCCCAACCCTAGGAACCACCGTGCTGCTTAGCACATAGCGGGACGAA
>SLDA01000423.1 GCA_007125545.1 Thermoflexales bacterium
CTGAAGGAATGCGAGCGTGTCGGTCATCAGCGCGCGCATCAGATCGTAGATGCGCGCTACGGGATCGTGATCCGCGTTGTCATCCAGGCGCGCCTCGAGGGTGCGCACCTCTTCGGCGGCGATCGCGCTCAGCAACGCCTCCTTCGTGGGGAAATAGTTGTAGAACGTACCCCGCGAGACATCGGCAGCCTCGGCTATCGCGTCGATCGTCGTCGCCTCCACACTCTGGGCCTGAAAGAGGTCGAGCGCCGCGTCGATAATCTGCCGGCGATTGAGCTGTTTCTTCCGCTCGCGTAGGGAAAGGTTTGCGTCGTCCATAGGCACCTGCTTTTTGTACTGCAGTACAATTTTATACTGGAGTACATATTCTGTCAAGCGGGTACGCAACCACGACGCATGGTGCGCGGGAGAAGCGAAACCGCGGTAACCGTGGAAGCTAGCGGATAGCCTTCGTCGTTGGCCCAGTGCCCTTTGGCACCGGCATCAACACGTAGACACCCAACACGTCCACGGGCAGTTGGGGCTTGACGAGGTAGGCCTTTGGGCTCTCGGCGCCGGCGAACGAACTTCATCGACCAGGCGCTTCGTTAATGCACGCACCTGGTCGGCACAGAGAGCCCAAAGGCCGGGCTAATCCGGGAACCTGACGGACAGACCTGTCTAGCAGCGGTCGGAACACTCGCTGATCGACCGTCTGCGAAGCTGAGCCGGCTCCCCCTCAACCCGTGACGCGAAAAGGAAAGAGCCACAGCGACAGATCGCTGTGATACACCGCCATCGACAGGCAGACCTGCTCCTCGATCCACGCATAGGTGGAGTAGCAGCCGGACTCTCCGTCATAGGGACAGACGCCGAACATGCCGCTGAAAGGCCGGCCACGCTCAAGCGCTCGTACGCCTGCATCATTACGCGAGAACGGATATTGCAAGTAATGGAGCGGATACCCGTGATAGCCTCGCAGGGCCTTGTTCAGCGTCACAGCCGGGACACGCTCCAGCACCTCGGGTAGGCTTTGGCTCAGAAGATCGTAAAGGGGCCGGACATCCGAGAGGATCAAGCGGCTATGCTCAGCCGTTGCGAGATAAGCGTGGCGCAAGAACGCTTCAAAAGCCGGAGACTCGTCCTCAAACAGGAAGTCGGTAGCGTCGCTGTCGAGGCCTACCAGGACGTGCCCCTCAGCCGCCGCGCCGGGCACGCACCGTCGGGAGAGCGAACCGGTCTCGACCAACGTCTCCAGCAGCGCGGGGTTCTCGACCCAGAGGAGCGTGCCGTCATTTTCATCGAATCTCATGCCGAGCAGAGCTTGCATATCCTGTCCTCTCTTCTCAGTGGATTGGCGCCATCGACTCGCCCCAGATTAGCCAACGGGCCCAGGCCATACGGGTACGATCGCCAGCAACAGTGCGGGGAGCAAGCAACAGCTCATCCATCTTCAGCAGGTTCACAGGTCTCAACACGACCTCGGCCTGTTCATGTCCATAGACCGGCTCACGCACCGTGATCCGCTGCCCCATCGCTGTAGCATCAAGCGAAGGGTACAGAATCACAGCCTGACGCGGGTCTGACTGACTGAGAGCATAGAGCGCTAGCTGGTAGAGTATGTCACGGGGCAGCGGCTGCTCCCAGAGATCTCGGTACTTCGCATCGAGCACGGCCACGACCTTACTACCCTGGAGTATAGCGAAATCAGGACACGGCGTCGGTGACCGGCGATGACGGGGATTGTGTACCGGGTCGTAGGCGAACAAGTCGCGTAGCCGATACTCGTCCTGCACAACGAAGTCGGGTAAAGATTCGTGGAGGAATCGTGACAGCAGTGCCTGGAAGAAGCGGTTCATGTCGAAGGGAATCGCAGTCAGAGTTACAGGCTACGGCATGCGCGCCTTCACCACATCCTTAGCCCGCTCTAGCTGCTGCTGATCGAGCGTGACCAACTCGTCGTCCAGCTGCTCTGCCAAAGCGACGTAGATGGCGTCGGCACCGCGAATGCGGCAGTCGATGGCAATCTGAGCAGCACGCTCCGCCATCTCCACCGAGACCCTGACTAGCTCCACTAACCCCAGTTCGAGAAGCTGAGTGACGGCCTGACGAGCCAAGTCAGGCTGTCGCGCCCCACGGCTGAGCGCAGCCCCTGTCTCGGCGAGGAGTATGACCGGAGCAAAGAGGGTGCTATGGGCAGAAACCGCTTCTCCGAACCATGCCCGGCTCACGGAATGCGCGTGCTCACTCCTCAGGAATAGGGCTACATAGACACTGGCATCGATGATGGGCATAGGACTACTTACGCTGTTCGGAGACGAGCTCAACCGCGGTCTTATCCGACACCCAGGCCTCACTGATCTTCTGAGCAAGGGCGTCCATCTCTGCGAGCTTCGCTTGGATCTCGTCCTGTCGCAGGCGTTTGCGCTCCTCCTCGTCGAGCGGACGCAATACAGCAACCGGCTCGCCGCGCACCGTGACGACGTAGGCGCTTCCCTCCTCGCGCACCGCGCGGATCACGCGCGACGCCTGATTCTTCAGCTCACGTATTCCAATCTCTGTAGGCATCTCCGCCTCCGCAGTTGTAGCTACATAGGTAGCTCCATTGTAGCCAGTTATAGGCCAATGGCAAGAGCCAACGGAACCCACGGGGGTACGTCACAAGGAGAAAGAGGATAGCGGAGAGGGTGGGATTCGAACCCACGGTAGTCTTGCGACTACAACGGTTTTCGAGACCGCCCCGATCGGCCACTCTGGCACCTCTCCGAACGATTCGTATTGTACCATAAACTACGGTATCTGCCTACCCTTGGCCTGTAAATGCGGTACATTGAAAAGGAGTTAGCGATAAAGGTGGAGATCTATGCAAGCGATGGTATTGGAGGAGCTGAGCCGCTATGAGGAGAATTGGGCGCCGCTCAAGCTCGTCGAGCTTCCCGACCCCGTGCCCGGTGAGGGCGAAATCCTGATCGAAGTTTCGGTCTCCGGCGTCTGCCATACGGAGCTGGACGAGATCGAGGGTCGCACGCCGCCGTCGCTCCCCATCGTGCCGGGCCACCAGGTGGTGGGGCGCGTGGCCAGGATGGGCACAAACGCCCGTCGGTTCAGTAGCGGAGAGCGCGTCGGCGTCGCCTGGATCCATTGGGCATGCGGCGAGTGCGCCTACTGCCGGTCCGGTCAGGAGAACCTCTGTCCCGACTTCCAAGCCACCGGACGCGACGCCGATGGGGGCTATGCCGAGCTTATGCCGGTCCCCCAAGCGTTCGCCCACCGCATCCCCGATGCGCTGACCGACGCCGAGGCAGCACCGCTGCTCTGCGCCGGTGCCGTGGGCTATCGC
>SLDA01000093.1 GCA_007125545.1 Thermoflexales bacterium
GTGAGCGCAGCCATGACGTTGCTGGGGGCCCTGGTCTTTTGGGGCTACTTCCGCGTGCCGCGTGGGGAGTTCGCGCGTGAGGTGGTAGAGCAGCCGGGCGTCCCCCTCCTCGCCGCGGAGGGCAGCGCGGACTAGCGAAGGCGCCCGGGCTGTGTATCGAGTCTGCTGAAAACACGCATGCGGGGCTGGTTCAGACAACGGACCTGCGGCGTGCGAGTCCTCCCGCCGGCACCGCGGGATGCACGCTTCCCGCCCAGCCTGATGCTCACGTCGAGGGTGTCCGAGGACAGCGCACCCTCCGGCGAATATGGGGCCGACTTGCATGTGCAGGAGCAAGACGACGGGTCGAGAAAGGGTGAGGAGGTGACGACAAACAGGATATAGGAGCGCAATTGGGAAGATTGTCGAGGTCTGGGTGGAATCAGACGTCCTCGGGTTCTTGCAGCAGCTCAGGGCGATCCCGGAGATGGGCTAGAGAGTGGTGGCTATGTCACGGGTAGAACTACAGTAAGGAGATGAGAGATGAGAGTACTAGAGCGACGTATTCAGGTGTTGGAGCGGGGCGGGCAGGATGCGTATAAAGCGAAGGAGAAGCAGTGGCAGGCGCTCGAAGAGCGTCTGGGTAACTTCCCCAGCAAGCGACACTGCGTGCCTCTGTCCAACCAGTCAGGAACGACCCTCATATGGGAACGCGAGTGGGATAGCCTGGCTGCCATGGAGGACGCCTATACGAGATTGGGGAGTGATCCCGAGTCCAAGCAGCTTTCTTCTGTTCCATCGATGGTGCTCGACGACCAGATGGAGATATACCTGTTGTTTGACTTAGCGTGATCGTGGATCTGCGACAACTGGGACTGCGAAGCTCACGGGTGGTTGAGAGCTTTTGTCTCGCACCTGGGTATCAGGACCGCTGCTGGGCCCAGAGGTCGTGAAGCTCGCGGTTGACGGCGACGTTCTCGATGAAGGTGCGGCGGATGGCTTCGTCGTCGATCAGGGCGGCGCGGTCCATCAGCAGCCGGTGGCCTGCGGCAAGGACTTCCGTGGCACGGGGGTCCTTCGCCGCTGCCAGCACCCGATAGGTGACCAGATAGACGTAGTGCGGTTCTGGGCAGCCGATAAGGTCGGGATGGGTCTCCAGGTGCTGCACGATGGACTCCACCTCGCACACGGCCTCTGCCGCTCCCTTTTCCGCCAGCAGGAGCTGCGCCAGCCCGGCGATCGCCTGCGTGGCTGCGCTTGTTCTGGGGTATTCCCGTTCGTGGTGTTCGATGTGGAGATAGAGGGAGTGCCGGTATGCTTCAGCCGCCTCGGTCACACGGCCGAGGCGGGCCAGCGCGTGTCCGCGGTAGAGGTACGCGCCGAGCATCTCGGGGGCGGTGCCCTGGTCAATGGCCTGCCGGCAGTGCTCCAAGGCCGCCGCGGCGTCACCCAGTTTGTAGGCCAGCGATCCAAGGTGAACGAGGGCAAGCATGCCGGCCTTATCGGTGTAGACTTGTTGCCTTGCCTCTGCGTAGCAGGAGCTGGCAGCATCCCACGCCCCCAACGCAGCGCTCACATCGCCGACCGCGGCTAGAAGGGCTTGGGCCAACGTGGCGAACCTGCCCTTGCGGCTGGCCCCCAGACCTGCCAGCCAGTGCTCGCGGGCCTTGGCGAAGTGGCCCCGGTCTCTATCGATCCGCCCCAGGAGGTAAAGCATGTGTATCTCCTGCCAGCGATTGCCGGTCTCCCGGTTCACCTGCAGTGCCTGGCGCCCATAGCTTTCCGCCAGATCAAGCTGCTCCTCAGCTGTCGAGACACTCATTCCAAAAACGCCCAGGACCGCGGCCTTCACATCGCGATCGCCAGACTCCTGCGCGAGTTGCAGCGCTGCCTCATAGTGCCGCCACCGCGTTGCGTGATCGCCCGCCCGCGTGTGCCACATCGCCAGCATCAGTCGGATGTTTGCCGCTACGTGGAGCTGATCCGAGCTAAGAGCTAGCTCCAGAGCACGCTCGAGCACCTCCAGGGTCAGGTTGTGTTCCAGCAAACTCCAGATAAGCTGCTGGTAACCTTGTGCTTGGAGGGCCACGTCACCGGCTATTTCGCCTTGAGCGATCGCCCTCCTGGCAGCTTCCTGCGCCGCCGCAAGATCGCCGATCTGGACCAAGTAGCTCGACTCCCGGGTGGCCACCTGTGCCCGGCGCCGTGCTCGCGCCTGCTGACTGCCGGATGGGCGCTCTGCGAGTTCCCTTAAGGCGTGCAGGTCTGAGCCTCTGGGGACGGGATTCCCCTGCAGCTTATGGATCTGCTCGCGGGCCAGGAGAAGGGCGAACCGCCGGTCGGTCTCGTCCTCAGGCAGCAGCGCCAGCGCCCGCGTGAGATAGTCGATAGCCTCCGCGTTGGCGTACTGGCCGGCGGCTTGCTCACCGGCTCGCTGCAGGTAGTGCAGCGCTTGGTCGACATCGCCGGCCTGCTCCCAATGGTGCGCCAGCTGGCCCAGCATCCCCTCGACCCGGTCGGGGTAGATCTGCTCCAGCGCCTCCGCGACACGCCGGTGGAGCGTGACGCGCTTGCGCGTCAGCAGGCTGTCGTAGGCCGTCTCCAGGGTGAGTTGATGCTTGAACACCACCTCGGCCTCGGGCAGGCGCGTGCGCTCGCGCAGTAAGCCGGCGTGCTGGAGCGTCTGCAGCCGCGCGTCCAAGCCCTCCGGTCCCGCGAGCGCGGCAAGCAACGGCACGGACACGAAGCGCCCAATCACGGCGGCCAGGTGCAGGATCCGCCGGGCCTCGGGCGGAAGGCGATCGATGCGGCTGGCGATGACGCCGTGGACGGTAGGAGGGATCCGCAGCTGCGTGACGTCGTCGGCGGCTTGCCAGCGGCCCGTCGGTTCATCCCGGACGATGGCACCATCCTCGATAAGGGCGCGCAGGATCTCCTCCAGGAAGAAGGGATTGCCCTCCGCATTGGCCAGCACGCGCTGGCGAAGATCATCGGGAAGCTCCTCAACTCTCAGCAGCTGGCCCACCAGATCGCGGCTCTGCTCCTGCGAGAGGGCCGCCAGCCGGACGTCCGTGTGCCGGTGGAAATAGTCGCGAGCGACCAGCTCGCGGATGCGCCAGCAGCCGTGCTCCGTCTCGGGACGCATCACGCAGATGAAGAGCACGGCGGCGTGCTCGGTGAGGGGCAGCAGCTCTTCCAGGAGCTCCAGCGATGCCGAATCGGCCCAGTGGAGATCCTCCAGGGTGATGACCAACGGCGCCTGGGCGGCGATGTGCTCCAGGAGCATCTGAATGGCCCGGAGAGCCAGGACCCGCAGCCCCTGAGGATCGAGGCCCTGCA
>SLDA01000548.1 GCA_007125545.1 Thermoflexales bacterium
ACCAACTGGAAGACGAACTGGATCGAATATTGGAGATTTTGTACGTGAACAGCGTCGTCGTCGACTTTCTCTATGACATAGAGCTCGCAGAGGCGTATCGTTTTGTCACGGAGGAGTTGTTGGATGAGATCGTAACCGAGATCCGCATTCCGGAGATGTTCACTCACTTCATCTACGAGGACTTCTATCCCAACGACATCGAGGATATCAAGGATGCCGGTGAGGAGTTCCTGACCGGCTTCCTCGGCGAACAAGACGGACCACTGTGGGTTCATCTGGTCAGTGAGGGGCTACTCGATCAGTCCGGCGAACTCCTCGTCCTTGACCGCATTATTCAGTTGATGCACAACTTTCACATCATTCACGATCCTGTAACCCCGTTCGATGTTGAGTTGCTCTCTGCCACAGTTGAGGAAGATGAGGGGACGACCCTGTTTCACGTGACGTGGTACCGGACCGATCGTCAAACCACCGAGTTGGTGAAGCTCTCTGCCAGCGTCGCCATACATTTCCGGCGCAGTCCCTACGGCGGATGGGACATCGTGCAGGCTACTCTCCCCTTCGATTGAGTTACCCATAATTCTCGATTTTCGGTCTTGACCCGTGGTTATATTCCGGTATGATTCCTCTGTGCTGTGGCGTCTGGGGGATGCCCGGCAACGTCGAAACCTGGGTGGCAGCCTGGGGGAGGAGATCTGAGATGACCGCGGATGCTATCGTCGAAGTAATGGTCTATTATTGTGGAAAGCGGCCTCGCAGCGGCTGGCTGCGTTGTGGAAGTGCATTCCTGCATACCTGTTCATCAGGGACGCTGCCTGTGCTGACGGAACGCTACAATCGGGGTTGGAAGTGCCCGATTTGTGGAGATTACCGGGTTGATGTCGGTCTTCGCAAGAAGCCGCGCGTGAGAGTGTACCCGACGCCCGGCTAATCGCCGGGCAGTTGCCTTTCGTGGACCATCCTGAATAGCCGCGGCACTTGCTCGGCCATAACTTCCCGGATGGTGAGCGCCTCAAAGCTAGGTCCGATGCCGCCGTACTCGAAGGCGATAACTTCCGGTGTGCGCCAGACTCCGTCGCGAATCCGGCTCAACGCCCAGCTTAAGAAGGCCCAATCGTTATCGGTCAACGGCAGATGATCGATCCATTCGTCGCGGCGCGCTCCGTACGCTTCCACACTTAGCCCCACAGCCTCCAGCCGGTTGATCCAGAAGGCGTCGAAGCGTTGCACACCGGTGACGTGAATCTCCCGCAAGCGTGCCACGGGCAGTGCGTCGATGTAAGCTCGTTCATCTACACCCAGGCCCCGAGCTGCCAGGCGTGCGTGAGAGAGATCCAGGAGTAGGTCACAGCCCACGGTATTGACGACATAGCTGATTACTTCGGGCAGTACGGCTGGCCGAAGGTGCATGCCAAAATACTCGAAGATATTCTCCGCGACGACGTTCTCGCGACCGAACCGGGCAACCAGCGGTTCCAGGTCGCCAATCAGAGCCTCTGTGATGACGGCAACTTGCTCCTCCCAGGGCCGATCCACCAGTCCTGGATGATCCTCGGGACGGGGACCCATGTGAGCACTAACCCAACCTGTTCCTGTTTCGGATAGCAGAGCCTCGATAATGTCCCAATCGGGTGCCTCATTCGTCTCAGTGCTGATGGGATAGCCCCGTCCCGTCCCCACGAGCAGTGGAAAGTGCACGTGAAGTGGCTGGCGGATCCCGCCCCCATTCTGCAAGGTGTGAATCAGATCGGGCCACGCCGGGCATTTGTGACGGTCGACCTGAATGATCCCTTCCCGGACCAGTTCCCCGGTAACGGTTGAGTAGTTGACTGCGAGTTCCATGCAGGTATTGAAGGCCATGACCTAGAAGGTGTCGATGACAGTCACACCGGTGACGGTGAACTCGCCCATCGTCGTGAGGACCCGCGCGCCCTCCTCTAGTGAGATCGTCTGACCGATCATCCGTCGTGGCTCAAGCTTACCGCTGAGGATCATGTCGAGCATCGGTTGATAAGCGTGGGCCTGCATCCCGTGGCTACCCAGAATCTCCAGCTCCTTGGCGATGACCAAATTCATAGGAATGAGCGCATCTTTGTAGTCGGCTACCATCAGCCCGACCTGCACCTGACGTCCGCGCTTGCGAAGGCTCAGCACAGCATTGCGGCAGGTCTCCGCGCTACCCAGCGCGTCGATCGCGACGTGAGCGCCGCCCCCTGTGAGATCCTGGATGGCCTCGATGATCTGGGGTTGCCGGCGGGAATTGACGACGTGTGTGGCGCCCAGCGCCCTGGCCAAATCTAGGGCTTCATCCTTGACATCTACCCCGATTACCTGTGCCCCCATCGCCGCGGCGATCATCACTGCTGAGAGACCGACGCCCCCGCAGCCATAGATGACGACCCACTCGCCCGGTGCGGTACGTCCTTGCACCACGACGGCGCGGAAAGAGGTGATGAAGCGACATCCCAGGCTGGCGGCTTCGACAAAGCCCAGGCCCTCCGGTAGCGGGACAAGATTCACGTCGGCGTGTGGTATGGAAACGTACTCGGCGAACGATCCCCATGCCGTGAACCCCGGCTGAAAGTAGTTGTCGCAGATGTGCTGGTTCCCCGAGATGCACTGGGCACAATGCCCGCAGCCGACGGCGAAGGGAACGGTGACCCTATCGCCCTGTTTGTAGCGCCGTACCTCAGCGCCTACCGATTCGACGATCCCCGCCAGCTCGTGACCGGGAACGTGGGGCAGGTGGACATCGGAATCATGTCCCATCCACCCATGCCAGTCACTGCGACAGATGCCTGTAGCGGCTACCCGCACGACGACCCCATCCCGGGTTGGCTCGGGATCGGGGACATTCGCGACCGATAAAGGTTGCTGAAAGGCTTCGAATACAGCGGCTCTCATGGCGGCTCCTATGTGCGTATCAGCGTGTTGGTCGGTTTTTGGGAACGACCTTGATTTCTGTTCCAAGGGGATGCCGTGCTGGTCAACTCAACTCTCCCTCGGATCTGGATTTAGTCTATCAGGTTTTCTGCTTCCGACCACCCGTACGGAGCTTGCATCGGTCCTGAAGCGCGCGGACACTCGGGTTCCAGTGGGCCAATGGCTCCCAACTCAAAACGATAGAATCGTCGCTGTGGGCCGTGCTGTTAGTATCTAAAGCGGTGCTCTCCGACCTGGATCTCGCCGTTCACGTCCTCATCCGCGCGCGCACGACGTATCTCGACGAGGTTGAGGACGTTGTAGCCGCGCTTCTTGAGAAAAGTGATGATCCGGTCGTTATTCGGATGAACCCAGTTGTAGACCGTATC
>SLDA01000560.1 GCA_007125545.1 Thermoflexales bacterium
GCTTCTGGATCACCGGGGATAGGGGTGAACCCCAACACACCTCTCTTCTGTCTCCCTCGAGACCAAGTCTACGGTCATCGGCTATTGACAAATGACCGTTCGAACGGTATAATCGATCAAATCGTTTCATCGATGCAATCGATGTAAACAACAGGAGGCTAAACGAAGTGTCTTTGATGGAGAGTATTACCCAATATCTGGTCGAAACGGGGCCTGTCGAGTGTGACAATGAACCGGTGAAGCTCCCTTCACTGAGCGATCTGGCTCGCGAGATAGGTATCAGCCGCGGCAAGCTGCGGGAAGAGTTGATCGCGGCGCAGGCGTATGGCCTGGTCGAGATGCGACCAGGTGACGGCACCTATGTCCACGCCTTCGACTTCTACACTGCAATCCGTCCCGCCATCCTATACAGCATGGCGTGTGACAGAGAGCGTTTCGAGCACATCCGGAAGCTCCGTGCTCACCTCGAAGTTGCCCTCTGGGATGACGCCGTGCGTGCGCTTGGCTCGCGCGAGTATGAGCAGATGGCCCGTATTGTCGAGCGAGCTGAGCGGAAGCTCAACGGAACGCCCATCCAGATACCCCACGACGAGCACCGGGAGCTCCATCTGCTGATCTTCTCGAAGTTGGACAATCCCTTCGTACAGGGACTTCTCAAGGTCTATTGGGATGCGTATGAAGCGGTCGAGTTACACCATTATAACGAACTGAGCTATTACGAGGCGATGTGGACCAGCCATCGGGCCATGGTCGAGGCACTGACCTCCGACCGGACGGATGAAGGAAAGCAGGCACTGGTGCAGCATTTCACGATTTTGGAGGATCGGTTGCAGCCTTCGAATCACCGCTAAACACACCTGCGCAGTGGGGGCTGCGCAGGTGTGTTTTATATTAGAGGTATGGGAGGGGAGGACGCGATGACTTTTTCAATGCTTACGCCGGAGTTTCGCATCGAGCGCGACCAGGAACGGTGCATTGCATGCCAGGTGTGCGTGCGACAATGTGCCAACGATATCCACGACTATGAGGCTGACGAGGACTGGGTCTATAGCGACCACTCGCGCTGTGTAGGCTGTCACCGCTGCGTGACGCTCTGTCCGACCGGGGCCCTAACTGTCCGGGAGAATCCGCTCGACTTCCGCCGCAATGCCAACTGGACGGCAACCCGGCTGAGGGATATCTACAAGCAGGCGGAGACGGGCGGGATTCTGCTCTCTGGTATGGGAAGCGACCAGGCACATCCCATTTACTTCGATCACCTGCTGCTCAATGCCTCGCAGGTCACTAATCCCTCGATCGACCCACTGCGTGAGCCGATGGAGCTGCGGACGTACATCGGTCGCAAGCCCGACCGGCTGGAGGTGTCGCGCGGACCCGGTGGGCTACGGCTGGAAACCCAAATGGCCCCTCAACTGGTTCTCGAGACGCCGATAATGTTCTCGGCGATGTCCTATGGCTCGATCAGTTACAATGCCTGCCTCTCCCTTGCCCGCGCCGCCCAGCGGAGCGGCATCATGTACAATACCGGCGAGGGCGGGCTGCACCGTGATCTTTATGAGTATGGGTCCTACACGATCGCACAGGTGGCGTCGGGACGTTTCGGCGTTCATTCGGAGTATCTCGAGACCGCTGCTGCTCTGGAGATCAAGATCGGGCAGGGCGCGAAACCGGGCATCGGGGGGCACCTCCCGGGCGAGAAGGTCTCCGCCGACGTCTCGCGCACCCGTATGATCCCCGAGGGCACCGACGCACTCTCGCCAGCCCCGCACCACGACATTTACTCAATCGAGGACCTCTCACAGCTCATCAATGCGCTGAAGGAAGCCACCGACTACAAGAAGCCTGTCGGCATTAAGATTGCGGCGGTCCACAATATCGCCCCAATCGCCAGCGGGATCGCCCGTGCAGGCGCCGATTACATCGCCATTGATGGCCTGCGCGGCGGGACGGGCGCCGCCCCTACGATTATCCGTAATAACGTTGGAATCCCGATTGAGCTGGCTATCGCAGCAGTAGACACCCGGTTGCGCCAGGAAGGGATCCGGAATCAGGTCTCGCTAATCGCGGCGGGCTCCATCCGCAACAGTGGGGACGTAATGAAGATCGTTGCACTGGGGGCCGACGCCGTCTACATCGGCACTTCCGCCCTCGTGGCGATGGGCTGTCACCTGTGTCAGAAATGCTATACCGGCAAGTGCAATTGGGGGCTTGCCACACAGGATCCTTACCTGACGAAGCGTCTCAATCCCGAGATCGGCAGCCGTAGATTGGCGAACCTGATTCGGGCCTGGTCGTTGGAGATTAAGGAGATGCTTGGTGGTATGGGCATCAACGCCATCGAGAGCCTGCGGAGCAATCGGGATCACTTGCGCGGCGTGGGGCTCAACCAGGGAGAGCTGGATGCACTGGGCGTCAAAGCTGCAGGTATGGGTTAAGGGGGGAGAGCGATGAAGCAAATCCACGTCAATGAAGAATACTGTATCGGCTGTCGTCTGTGCGAAATCCACTGCTCGGTTCAACACTCGCGCTCGAAGAAAATCATCAAGGCCTTTAAAGAGGAGGCGCCTCGCGCGCTCGCACGGGTCCTGGTCGAGGAGGAAGGGCCCCTGTCGTTCGCTATGCAATGCCGGCATTGCGAGGATGCTCCTTGCATTGAAGCGTGCATCGTGGGGGCGATGCACCGCGACGAGGAGACCGGGGCTGTCCTGTGCGACGAGGACCACTGCGTCGGCTGCTGGATGTGTGTGATGGTCTGCCCTTTCGGTGCCATCCAACGCAATTTGGTGGGCAACAAAGCGGCCTCAAAGTGTGACTTGTGCTTGGGCGAGAAGGTGCCGGCATGCGTTGCCAATTGCCCCAACGAGGCGCTCACTTTTATCGAGGCAGCCAATTCCAATGGGGGGGAGCCGCAATGAAACACGTCATTATTGGCAATTCAGCTGCAGCTATCGGGTGTGTCGAGGGTATTCGTCGCTACGATCCGGACAACCCCATCACCATCGTCGCCGACGAGCCGCATTCTACTTATTCCCGTCCCTTGATCTCTTATCTCTTGGGAGGATTGGTCGACGAGTCCCGGATGGGCTACCGTCCTGCAGATTTTTACGAGAAGCAGCGGGTTGAGACGCTCCTGGGGGTTGAGGTGACGCACATCTTTCCGGAACGACGCTGCATATCGCTGGCAGGTGAGGGCGCCCTGGCATATGACCGCTTGCTTATCGCCACCGGAGGCAAGCCATTTGTGCCTCCGATTCCCGGAACCAACCTCCAGGGCGTGTATACGTTTGTGAAATGGGAGGAGGCCCGGAAGATCGCGCGACACATTGAGGAGACCGGCACCCGGTCGGCGGTGGTCATTGGAGCGGGTCTCATTGGCCTTAAGACAATCGAGGCGCTGCTCGCTCGCGGGATCAAGGTCACTGTGGTCGAACTGGCGGATCGTGTTCTCAGCACCATTTTCGATGCGACTGGGTCCCGGTTGGCCGATCTTATCCTACGCCGGGAAGGCGTCGAGGTCCGGACCCAGACAACGGTGTCGGAGATTATCGGGCGTGGCGGGCGCGTGGACCATGTTGTGTTACAGGACGGCGAGCGCGTCAACTGCGATCTCGTAATCTTCGCGATTGGGGTGCGTCCCAACACGGGCCTGATTCCGGCCAATGCCGGGATCGAAGTGGGACGGGGGATTCGGGTCGATGCTCGGATGCAGACGACGGCACCCGACGTCTACGCGGCCGGGGACTGCGTAGAGGCCTACGATAAGCTCACGGAGAGTCACCGTCCGCTTCCCATCTGGCCCCTGGCCTATAGACAAGGTCATGTGGCCGGCTGTAACATGGCTGGACACGACCGTGAGTACGACGGTGGATTTCCGATGAATTCGATTAGCGTATGTGATGTACCCACCATTTCCGTTGGGTTCATCGAGCCGCCTGACGATGGAGACCGGTACGAGATTCTGGACGATTACGATCGCGAGACGCTGACTTATAAGAAGCTGATTCTGCGGGGTCACCGGCTGGTAGGCGCTCTCTTCATCAACGAGATCGACCGCGCCGGCATCTACACGGGCTTGATCCGCGATCAGGTCGACATTAGCCAGTTCAAGGATCATCTACTATCGGGGAGCTTCGGGCTTATCTCGTTGCCCAAGGATTACCGGAAGCATATGGTGGTGGGGAGCGGGATTGAGGTCTAGGACGCGGAGTTCCGGGTTTGTGGTTGCCGGCTCTCAGTTAGGGGCTTGTTTGGGCGCCTTGCCCGCGGGGCTCGAAAACGAACGTTGGGAACTGACAACGAAATAGGAGAGGGACATGATAGACATAACACGACTTGAGAACCCCTATGGAGACGATAAGGTCTTCGACGCGTGTGGGATCTTTGGAATGATGGACACCACCGGTACACGGTTTTCCGGTCATGATGTGGTAACCGGATTGGTCAATCAGACAGAGCGGGGCAACGGGCTAGGTTCGGGATACGCCATCTACGGCTGTTATCCCGAACATGCCGACTGTTACGCGTTCCACGTAATGTTTACAAATCCGGGCAATCGTCCGCAGGTAGAGGCGCGGCTGAAGAGCGAGTTTGTGCTGGTGCACGCCGAGGAGGTGCCGCACCATCCGACGCCTGAGCTGCATGACGCGCCGCTCATTTGGCGCTACTTCCTGCGCGTCGACGAGCAACATCCTATGGTGGCGCTGTTGGGTGAACTTGAATATGTGGTTTCCAGGGTGATGGAGATCAACATCGCCGGAATGGGTGCCTACATTTACAGCAGTGGCAAGAATATGGGTTCGTTCAAGGGAGTTGGTTTCCCGCAGCAAATCGCCGACTATTTCGGCGTGGCGGATTATGAAGGTTACATCTGGACCGCGCACAACCGCTTTCCTACTAATACGCCTGGGTGGTGGGGTGGGGCGCATCCTTTCGGACTGTTGGATTGGACCGTGGTCCACAACGGTGAGATCTCGTCCTATGGCGCAAATCGTCGATTCCTGGAGATGCAAGGCTATCATTGCACGATGACGACGGACACCGAAGTGATGGCTTACGCTGCGGACTTTCTGATGCGGCGGCACGCGCTGCCGATCGAGTTAGCGCTCAAGGTGCTGGCGCCTCCCCTCTGGGATGACATCGAACGGATGGCGCCTGAAGAGCAAGCGCTAATGCGCACCGTGCGCCAGATCTATGGGGGGCTGCTGATGAATGGTCCCTTTACGATCATACTGGCGCATGCCGGTGAGATGATCGGTCTGACGGATCGTCTGCGTCTGCGCCCGATCGTCGCCGCGACGAGCGGCAGCCGCCTCTTTGTCTCCTCAGAAGAGGCCTCGATTCGTCTGGTCCAGCAAGACCTGGACCGGGTCTGGAGTCCGGTGGGGGGCGAACCCGTGATCGGGCGCTTGGGTCAACCGCTCTCTGCGGTGCCCGCACCCCCGGTGGCCCGGCAGCAGCAGCCCCTCCCTGTGGGGCAGTTATGACCGTGATAGGAGGGGCTGACATGGCGAGCATGGAAACCGCGACTCTTGAAATCGATGCAACCGGATTACACTACCGGCAACTAAACACGCAGCTGCGTGAAGCCGTCAATCGCGATGGAATCCCGTCGATCGCGATTCACAACGTGTATGGACAGCGCTATCTGGGTACCGATCTGCACCAGCCGGTGGAGATCCATATCCACGGCACTCCGGGCAACGATCTGGGTTCCTTTATGGACGGGCCGCGCATCGTCGTCCATGGAAACGCGCAGGACGGCTGCGGCAACACGATGAACGAGGGTGAGGTGATCATCCACGGTCGCGCCGGTGACGTGACGGGTCACTCAATGCGTGGCGGTAAGATCTGGGTCCGTGACGATGTAGGCTACCGTGTGGGTATTCATATGAAGGCCTATCAGGATAAGCGCCCAATCATCATCATCGGCGGCACTGCGCAACACTTCTTGGGTGAGTATATGGCAGGCGGCGTCCTGATGGTGCTTGGACTCAGCTTGCGCCCCGGTGAGCATCACACTGCCAGTTATATCGGGACGGGGATGCACGGTGGCACGATGTACATCCGGGGCGAGCTGGCGGACCACCAGCTAGGCAAGGGTGTTGGGCGCGTACCCCTGGACGAAGCGGATGAGCACTTGATCGCGGATCTGGTCCACCGTTATGCAGCTCACTTCGACCGCGACGCTGCGGAAATACTCGACGGGTCGTTTATCAAGTTGGTGCCGCTGTCTCTGCGCCCCTACGGGCGGTTATACGCCTATTAGCCATCGGCTTGCTCGAAGTTCAGCACGCTCTGCCCATCGTCGTACCAGATTTGCAGTTCGCTGTCGGTTCGCTCGAACTCGGTGGCGGACCGCAGAGCGTCATAATAGGCCTGCTCCTGTTCCATGACGCCTTCTTCTGCGCAGGCAATTTGCGTCGAGATCAGCTCCACAAAAGTTAGCTGATCATTGACCACCTCGTATTGAGTTCCGAAGGAATTGCAGCCACCAAGTCCAACTGCTTGGGACTCGTCCTGGAATTCGAGCGTGACCTCGCTGCCTTCTATAACCGGAGTCTCCGAGCCCGGATCGCCGTAGGAGACCAAGCTCCAGCTTGTCGTCACCAGAGCGGATTCTGGTTCTGGGGTAGGGCCAACGTCGGGGACCATATCCTCCAGCGCTGCGCAGGCCGATAAGGCCAGGATCAAAATCCCCAAGCCCAGGTATATGACGCTCGCTCTAAAGGTCTTCATCTACGCCTCCTATCGTGACTTTTCACGCCACACTATTTCGTCTGCAGCTATGGACCATAGCACAAGAACGCCCTCCCTAGCGATGACTTCATTAGGATTGAGGGCGAGTCTGGTTGGGATGGCGATGGTTGACCCTACCACACTCCCTGGTGGATTGTGGCACGCAGGAGGCGGTTCCCTCTAAGGTGACGACGGTGATAATGCGTTTGCATTGTGCATGTGCTGCGTACAATACAGACAATGCTTCCTTTCGTCTCGTGCCATCTTACGAAAGAACTCGTCTCAACCGAGGGTAGCGTCGGCATTCTGGGCGCTACCCTCGAGGCTACCGAGTAGAACCTGCGGAACATTTCGCTTGCGACAATGATCGATACGGTGCTGGGTATCCTGGTACTGATGTCTGACCTGGCAAAGGTGTGATACTCGGTGCTTCCCGGGCGCGTGGGCGCCCTCCGGAGCTTGGAAGAATAGTCGGAGAACCTGATGACCCAAACTGCCATCGCTGCTGAAAACCTGACCTATGCTTACGGAAAACTGTTGGCCGTGGACGATATCAGTTTTGATGTCGCTGAGGGGGAGATTCTCGGTTTCCTGGGCCCCAATGGCGCGGGCAAATCCACGACTGTGAAGATGCTCACGGGACAACTACGACCTCAGTGGGGCTACGCTAGGCTCTTGGGCATAGATGTGGCCAGCCAGCCAAAGAAAGTGCAGGCTCAGATCGGGGTCTGCTTTGAGATCAACAACCTCTACGAGACGATGAGCGGCATCGAAAACCTAGTCCTCTTTGCCAAACTCTTCGGTGTCAAGGACTTCGATGCTCCGGCGTTGATCAAGCGAGTTGGATTGGATGGCCGCGGCGAGGACAAAGTCGAACGGTATTCTAAGGGTATGAAGCAGCGGCTGATGGTAGCGCGGGCCTTCGTCAATCAGCCCAAGATCCTATTCCTCGACGAGCCGACGGAAGGCCTCGATCCTACCTCGGCACAGGCAATTCGCACTCTGATCCTCGAAGAACAAGCGCGCGGCGCCACAGTCTTTTTGACGACTCACGATATGTATGAAGCCGACAGGCTCTGCCGGCGTGTGGCGTTCATCGATCAGGGCAAGATCGTGGCCCTCGATACGCCGCGTGAGCTCAAACAGCAGTATGGTCAGCGCATCATTCGAGCCGAGGTTGTAGCTGCCGACGGTAGTCTACAGACGCGTGAGATCGTCCTCGACCGCCAGGAGACGCCAGGTGAAATCGCCGCCCTCTTCGAAGGCGAAAGGGTCGTCACCCTCCATACGGAAGAAGCGACTCTGGAGGACATTTTCATTCAGATCACGGGCAGGGGACTGGTGTCGTGAACATCAGAGTGATCTCTGCCCTTGCAGCTAAGGATCTGAAGCTGTATTTCTCCGACCGCCTCTTTGCCGTGGTCACCGTCTTGGGTTTGGTAGGCTACATCGTCGTGTACTTCCTGCTGCCTGCCACAGTGGACGAAACGCTGGGGCTGGGCCTATACGCTCCCGACATGCCGCCGGCGCTGGAGCAATTGCTGTCCCAAGCTGACGTTGATTTCCTACGGGCCTCTTCGCTGGAGGCGCTCCGGCAGGCTGTGCTGGACGGTACTGTTCCGGCAGGATTTGGCTTACCCGATGATCTGATGGCGCGATTGGAGCGCGATACTGAGATCACAGTCCAACTGTATATCTCACCTGATGTGCCGCAAGAGTTTGTGGAGATCTACGAAGTGATCCTGCACGAATTCGCCTTTGCTTTCAGCGGACAGCCTTTGATGATCGAGACGACCGAGATCGTACTTGGGCCTGATATGGCGGGCGCGCCGATCTCGCCGCGCGAGCGGATGCTGCCACTTCTGACGGTCTTCGTGCTGATGGTAGAGTGCTTGGGCCTTGCGAGCCTGATTTCCGCGGAGATCGAGACCGGCACGCTCCAGGCCTTGCTCATCACGCGTCTGACGATGGTCGGTCTCTTCGTAGGCAAAGGGCTGTTCGGCACATTGTTCGCCTTTGCTCAGGTTGTTTTGCTGATGGCGATTACAGGTGGCTTGTTTCACCAACCCGCCCTTATCCTCACGGCGCTGCTGCTCGGGGCGGCGTTGGTGACCGGGGTTGCTTTCTTGATCGCATCTACGGGCCGCGATTTGATGTCCGTGATGGGCTGGGGTATTCTGGCGGTCCTGTTACTTGTGCTGCCGACGCTCGCCATTCTGGTCCCCGGTTTGGCCTCGAACTGGATCCGGGCGATCCCCTCCTATTACCTCACCGACACGATCTATCGTGTCATCACCTTCGGCGTTACGTGGGGGGATGTGGCGTCCAATCTGTTAATCCTGTTCACCTTTGCCGCTGTGTTCCTGGCGTTGGGCGTAGTCGTGCTGAAGAGGAAATTCCAATGAAGCTACGGCGAGTTGGCATCTTGCTCTTTCGAGAGCTGGTTCAAGGCCCGAAGAGCTTCATCTTTATTTTCGCGGTAGTTGTGCCGCTGGCGTTGACTCTAGCAGTAACGCTGATTTTCGGCACGCTCTTTTCTGAGAAGCCGCGCCTGGGAATCGTGGATGCCGGCAGTTCGCAGTTCACTGAGTCGGCGACAGCGACGGACGCCTTCACGGTACACGCATACGCCAGTGAAACCGACTTGAGAGATGCAACCGCGAGGGGTAGCGTGCATATCGGCGTGGTTCTGCCCCCCGACTTCGATGCCCGGGTAGCGGTGGGTGAGGCCACCACGATGGTCGTCTACGTCTGGGGGGAAAGTCAGCTTCGGGATCGGGCTGCCCTTGCAGCCGCGATATCCGGGTGGGTGCGCCATATTGCCGGACAGGAATCGCCCGTCCGTATCGTGACATCAGTGCTGGGAGATCCTGTCGTGCTGCCTTGGGAGGAACGACTGCTGCCGTTCGTGGTTATGATGGGTGTGATACTGGGGGGCATGATGATTCCGGCCTCCTCATTGGTCACTGAGAAGCAGGAGCAGACCTTGACTGCGCTTGCCATCACACCGGTAACGATGGGCGAGGTTTTCGTCGCTAAGGGCCTGGTTGGTGTGATAATCAGCACGCTAATGGGTATGATCATCTTGGCGCTCAACCGGGCGCTGGGTGACGGCACAGTCCTGCTGGCGGGAATCCTGTTGCTGGGCGCGATCTTCTCGGCCGAGGCCGGCGTGTTGATGGGTATCCTGATCAAGGACATCAACGCTCTGTTCGCGACGGTCAAAGTAATAGGACTGCTTCTCTATGCACCTGCGCTGATCTATATGTTCCTCGAGATCCCGCAGTGGATCGCGAGGATCTTTCCCACATACTACATGATTCAACCCGTGATCGAGGTCTCGCAGCACGGTGCACAGCTATCGGATGTGATGGGACAACTCATTGTCTTGCTGGCTCTGATTGCGGTACTCGGCGGCGTCCTGGCACTGAGTGAGCGGCGCCAGCGCAACGCCGGCTAGAGCCCGCTTGCAGAAGAGGTGGTACGATCTGGAAAGATCGGAAGCGGGCGTATGCGAATCCGTGTCTCGTTTACGGTGACGATGGCACCGGTACTCAGCGCCGATCGATGCTCGGTGACCAGGATACGGTATGGACCGATTCACTGGGCAGCCAGGCAGCGTAGTACAGCGTTGCCTGGATGTCTTCGGCTTCCAGGTATGGGTAGGCCTCCAGGATCTCTTCCTTTGTCATCCCGTTGGCGAGAAGATTAAGTATCAAGGAAATGGTGATGCGCATGCCGCGAATGGATGTTCGTCCTCCCTTGATCTGTGGGTCAAAGGTAATGCGCTCCAGATCGAACATGGCTCTGCCTCCTAGCCCTGACACGCTCTCTTCTGGATATTGTAGCCCAAATGCTGAAACCAAGTCCCGTCCGGGACGGGCTGACTCAGCTGCCTCATAGCAGCAGCTTGGGAGTCCGTACCTTGCGGACTCCCAAGCGCTGATTCGACAATCCAGCTAGCCCTTCAACTCCAACTCGATCACCGGCACGACTACATCCGGCTCCAGCACCGGCAGCTCCAATACCAGCGTGTTCTCGCCGGCTTGCAGATGGCTGGAGGTCCAATCTTCTAGCTTGAGCGGAATCTCGCTGCCATCGTGGAGGAAGCGGGCGAAGGCGACCTTGTCGCCCATGCCTTCGAGGTAGAGGTGCTTGAAGGGCCAGGCAAAGATGTGGACGTAAACCTTGCCCTCCTTTTGCGTGAGGCGGCAGTCCAGGGGCTCGGAGAACTCGCTCTGGGTGCAGCCGTAGATGGATTCGTGATGCAGTTCCATCCATTCCCCGTACGTATCCAGGGCATCGAGCGCGCGCTCGTCGAAGGTGCCTTTTGCCGTCGGACCGACGTTCATCAGCAGGTTGCCGCCGCGAGCCACGGTGTTCACCAGCATGCGAATGAGCTGACCTTCGGACTTCCAGGTCTGCTCGTCACGGTGATAGCCCCAGCTCCCGCTGAACGTCTGGCACGCCTCCCAGACGACCGGCTCGCCGTCCACTTTCACCCACTCGGTGGGCTGCCACTGCTCGGGCGTGTGAACGTCTGCCTTTTCCGCAGGTAGATCGAGGCGGTTGTTGAGGATGATGTCGGGCTTGATCTCCCGGATCAAGGCGAGCAGTTTCTCGCTCTCCCAGTCCTCGTGCCCCTTGCCGGGCATCCCCTTGTACTCGCGTCCCGGGTAGGAGAAGTCGCACCAGAGAATGTCAGGCTCGAAAGTCGTCAGCAGTTCACCGACCTGGTTTCGCAAGTATTCGGCGTACTTGCGCACGTCGCGACTCTTGTTCATCTCCAGCGCGTCGGGATGGTTGCGTAGTGGGTGGATCACGTCGATGGGGAACTCCGGGTGATGCCAGTCAATCAGCGAGTAGTAGAAGCCGACGCGCAGCCCCTCGGCGCGGAAGGCTTCGACGAAGGGAGTGAGCAGATCCTGACCATAGGGTGTGTTGGTCACCTTGTAGTCGGTGAACTCACTGTCCCAGAGGCAGAAGCCTTCATGGTGCTTCGTCGTCAGAACGACATATTGCATCCCGGCATCTGCGGCGTCAGCGGCCCACTCGGCAGGGTCGTAGTCGACGGGATTAAAACGCTCGAAGTACTTGTAGTAATCATCGGGATGGATCTCCTCGCGCGACTGTACCCACTCATGGCGGGCCGGGATCGCGTAGAGGCCCCAGTGAATGAACATCCCAAAGCGGTCGTGGACGAACCACGAGGTGTCACCGGTGGTCGGTTTCGGCTTGTACATAGCGTTAGGCTCTCCTTTGCGGTAGGAACAGTACATAAGCACCCTCGATTGTACTCTCGCGAGGGGGACGCGCAACTACCCGCTTCCATCCCGCCATAACGCATAAAAACTGCGCCGGTGCGAGTCCCCCACACCGGCGCGCCCCACGCTCCCCCTATATGGGTCTACTCCAGTTCGAACGTCGTGCTGCCCCCATGGCCCTCCATGGTATACGTCCCTGCGGGCATCCCCTCGACTCTCAGATCCAACGTCTCCTCGAAA
>SLDA01000057.1 GCA_007125545.1 Thermoflexales bacterium
AGATCGCCGCGAACCAGCGCCATCACCTGAAGGGGCCATGACTTCATAATGAACGTCTCGACACTTTCGATAAAGAGTCCGTCCCCATCCTCGCCGGCAGGTGGCTCAGGCAGAATCGGCTCCTCAATCGGTGCCGCATCTGCTCGGGACAACGCGCTACACGCACTCAGCATCATGCTTGCCAGCAGTACCAGCCCAACCAATAGACGTACCACGGTATTCTTCGACATCTCTACCTCCTGGGTTTGATAAAGCTCTTATTTCTTTCGAACTAACTACCTAACGCCAACGAGGTCCGGATAGTTCCAGAATCGCCACATCTCCGGCAGAGATATGACATTGGGCACGCACCACGAGACAACCATCCCGGCGCAGCTCCCCCACCACGATTCACCACAGGTATGAAACGAAATCGCGCCGATACGGGTGACCCGTATCGGCGCGACCGGCAACTCTCCTGGACCTATCAGGAGGCTGCGTCTTCAGATCCTATTTTACGAGGACGTTCTCCACTGCCAGCTCGAATGGGGTCGTCATCCCGTGGATCTCGACCGTATAGGTGCCGGCGGGCAGCGACTCCACCATCATCGCCACCAGCTCGTCGAAATGCAGGCCCTCACCGGCATCGACGTCGGACTCGTCCCCTGCGACATTATCCGTGACGGGTGGGAGCATAAGAGCGGGGTCCTCCGTAGTCGGCGCCGCGGCTGCTCGGGACAGGGCGCCGTGCGCGCTCAGCACAATGCTTGCTAACAACACCAGACGAACTAACAGACGGGCGATCTTGTCCTTCGACATCTCTACCTCCTGGGTATGATGAAGTTGTTGTCTTTTTTCGATCCAACTTCCTACTTCATACGTGTCGAAGGGCCAGGAGGTTCCAAAAAACGGAACTCCGCAGGAGAAAGGTGACATTCTGCAAGCGCCCCCTCGACAGCCGTCCCGACCCTATGTCGCTCCCCCCCTGCGACGCACGCCGCGCCGAGTCAGGGTTATCGCATTTGGTGATCTACGATCATGGAGCCATACGTAGGGCGAACTTGCAGTTCGCCCGGCCGCAGCCGCCGCTCCGTAGCGTCTACGCGAGCCAGGCTACCCGCGCCACCACGACGCGTGGCTGACGTGCCGACGCATACGCCCGCCCTACGGGCCGGGGGGCGAACTGCAAGTTCGCCCTACTATAGGAGGGATACACGCGATCCCACTGTATTGTAGACAGGTATCACAGGCGTGTTCAAATGCGATAGCCCTAGCTCCGAGTTGCCCTCCCCACCACTCCCCAGTACAATCAAACACAGAGACAACAACACCAACCTACCCAATCACGCATCACGCATCCAATACCGTCTGTCAAGTATCAAGCATCCAGCATCAAGTATCAAGCATCCAGCGAGGTGCACCATGTCCTACCAGACAGTAGAAGACTACATCGCGAGCCTGGAACCCTGGCAGATGGAGATCGTCGCCAGGCTTAGAGCCCTACTGAAGCAAACCGACCCCCCTGCCATCGAGCGCATTATGTGGAACCAGCCCGTCTTCGACGTCAACGGACACTGCTTCTACATCAAGGCCTTCCAGGATCATGTCAACTTCGGCTTCTTCCGGGGCGCCGACCTTAGCGATCCCGAGGGACTGCTCCACGGCAGTGGTAAACAGATGCGTCACATCCCCATCAAAAAGGCGTCAGAGATCACGGACAACCTCGAGACCCTTACCGACATGATCTACGAAGCGATGCGCCTGAACCTGGAGGAGGGCGATTCGACGCTCTGGGATTAGCCCGCGTCAAGGCTGAACCGGGCAGATGGTCGCCGATTTCTGTCAACCGAACCCACAAATCGTCAGGCCACACGCGTTTCCAGGAGGCAACTATGGACCGCAGATACGCTGTCATTCTCGGCAATCTCGGCAACACCAAGGATCGTTTTTGCGGCAGCTACAAGGAGTCCCCCGCCACAGCGGACATGCTCCAGCAAGCTGCCCACATCCCACACGTCTCCGGCATTGAGTTGGTGGGCACGTGGGACATCAGCCCGGCAAACCTGATGGAGATGAAACTGGCGCTCGCCGACTTGAACCTGACGTGCGTTTCAGTCATCCCGGATCTCTTCGGAGATTCTCGCTACTGGAAGGGCGCCTATACCAGTACCCAACCGGAGGTTCGCCGTCACGCTATTGACTACACGAAACAGATGTGTGATATCGCGCGCGAGCTATCCTGCGAGATCGTCAATCTCTGGCCTGGGCAGGACGGCTACGACTACAACCTGACCGCCGACTACGCCGCCCAGCGCGATTGGATGTGTGAAGCGGTGACCGAGCTGGCCACCACGTATCCCGACCTGCGCTTCGCGCTTGAGTACAAGCCCAAGGAGCCGCGCACCCACTCAACGCTCGCCCGGATGGCCGATAGCCTGCTCCTGGCTCAAGAAACCGGTTGTAGTAACGTTGGCGTCTGCATCGATACCGGGCATGCCTTCGTCGCAGGAGAAACCGTCGGCGAGTCGATTGTGCTCGCCCGGCGCGCGGGAAACCGGTTGTTTCATATGCATTTTAACGACAACCACGGCACCTGGGATGACGATATGATTGTCGGTACCGTCCATACCGTCCGCTACCTGGAGATCCTCTACTGGCTCGACCGTTCCGGCTACAGCGGCTGGTTCTCGATGGACCAGTACCCCTACCGCGAGGACGCCGCCGGTGCCATCGGTGAGTCCATTCTGTGGCTCCGCCGCTTCGACGAAATCCTGGAGACCCACCGTGACGAGATCGACGTGCTCGTCGCCGCCGACGACGCCGTCCGTACCAGCCGCTTCCTGCGCGAGGTACTCTTGCGGTAGCGCGTAAAGGTGAGACAGAACTAGAAGCCTCAAGCATAGTCGCGAAGAGGACGTAGAGAGAAGAGGAAGAAGGAGGTCACATGCCCAACCAAGTCCTGTTCTATATCTCGGCTGCTACCGACCTGGAAACCGAGCGCGAGGTCCTGGGGCGCGCCATCGCCGAGATCCCGGTCGATCTGGCGTGGCGCGTGGTGCAGTCACCCGCCGGGAACGGGCCCGTTGACATCGATGCTCTGTCCAGTTCCGGCATTCACATTCTTATTATGGGTAGCGACATCCGCGCCCCCGTAGGGCTGGAGTGGCAGATCGCCCGGCAGACGGGACGCCATCCCGTAGCCCTGTTGAAGCAGGACACGACACGCACCCCGGCAGGCCAGCAGTTCGTACGCCTGGTCCGCGAGGTGCAGCGCTGGAGCCCTTTTACCGACGCCGCGGACCTGCGCCGCAAGGTCCTGACCCTGCTCG
>SLDA01000100.1 GCA_007125545.1 Thermoflexales bacterium
GTCCCCACCATTAGTCGCGGCAGCCGCCGGCTGATGATACGTGCCGGCATCATACCGGCGAGTACCGTCATCCCCAGCGCCAGCAACTGGTTCGCCTCAACCGCCTCCTCAGGACAGTAAGCCATACAGCGCATGCAACTCTCACAGCGAAAGGTCCAGTACGGGCTGCGCTGATCCCCGCCTGCTTGTCGCATCAGGATCGCCCCCCGAGGGCACGTCTCCGCGCAGAGACCACAGCCCGTGCACGCGGCAGATGCGAAGAAGGTCTTGCCCAGCACCCGCCGGCCCAGCACCATGTAGGCCAGAGAGGCCGGCAGCAGGAGCAGCCCGACGAGGAACGTGAGCCAGGGCAGGGGATCGCGACGCCCCGTGAGCCAGCGCCGCATCGTGAGTCCCGCACGGGCACGGGCGCGGGCCGCCAAATGCGCCACCGCGTCCTCCGGCAGCCCTGAATGCAACGACGTCCAGTTCGCCGGCATGTCAATAGCGGCGACGCCCCGCAGGCGGTAGCCTTTGAGCCATAGCAACAGCCCCAGTAGCAGTGTCGCAGAACCCTCAAATCCCGGCAGGTAGAACCGGGCCACGCGCAGGGAGCCTCGCGTCGCAACCACCGCTGCAGCACGCCCGTGACCCGGCGGCAGGCGCCACGCGGCGCGCAACGCACCCGGCGGCACCGTGAATCCGTGCGTCGGCGTTGCCAGCACCAGCAGATCGGCGCCACGCAACATAGACGGCTTGAGGTCCACGTTCGAGACCATATGCACTGCTGTCGTGCGGCCTGCATCACGTGCGACGTCCGCCATCCACGCTGCCACGCGATAAGTATTGCCCGTGCCGCTATAGACGACGAAGTCCATCAGCGTCTCGTCACGTGGATGCGGTGCACACGCTGCTCGGGCGTGTGGCGATAGATCAATCGCTGCCGCGCGGCATCCAGCTCGAACGATCCGTCGGAGACTCTGACGCGTACCCCCTGGGGATAGTGCAAACGCGGCAGGTAGATCTCGGTTGGCGCCGTAACCCGCGGATCGTGCCGGAAACGGAAGCGAAAGGAGCCTGTCTCGAAGTCAAAGCGCAGCCGCAAGGGCGTTCCGGCCACCTTATATGGATAGGGCCGCACCACCGCCTCCAGCGCACGCCCACCTGAGTTGATATCAGCCGGGTCGTCGCGTTGATCCGGACTGTAGATGGAAAAATCCTCACCATTCCACAGATCCCCGCGCGCGTTGGTATTGTCGGGGTTGTACGTCCAGAGTGTGAAACTGGCGAGGTTCGCCTCCAGCGCACGCATCGTCGTATCCATCGCGTCCATCTGGCGCGAGAAGTCACCATTCTTGTAGGCGCTCTTGTCACCCAGGTCGAAGGGAATGCCCACCTCACCAATCAGGGTCGGGACACCGTTCATCGAGTCGCGGCCCCGCGCGATCAGCCGCCCGATCTGCTCGGTGAAGGAGCGCGCCACCCGCTCAGCTCCGAAGATCGGTCGCCGCCGCTCCAGATCGACGGCGACCCACGCCCAGAAGCGCTTGAGAAAGAGAGTCATGGCGTCGTACCAGTGGGGCGCGTGCACGACGTTTGGGACGTCGACCGCGGACGGCGCAAGCGCCGTCTGCGGCGCCGACTTCCACGGAATAGGACCGTCGTGCGGCACTCCCTCGACGAACAGAATCGTCTCGGGGTCTACTTTCCGCAATGCGCGCGCGAAGCTGTTGGCGAAGGGGCGGAAATAGTCACGGTGAAAGCGCACGCGGCGCCCGCCCACCTGCGTAAAGTGATGCGGGCGCAAGAGCCGCGGACGTCCCGCAGCGTCTACATCCCATACCCCGTGGTGCATCCAGATTGGGTCGCGATCCGGCAGCCACGCCCGCACGCCCAACGGGTTCACCTCCACTGCGCCGGTACGAATCCCGCCGAAAGGCCCGATCGTCCACGTCGACACGTGTTCCGTGAAACCGGCGCCCAGTCGCATCGCCTGAAATGTCGTCGGGCAGGCGCCGTAGGGCAACCGGCCGGCGCGCCGGTTGAGATCTCGCATACCGATCATCCCAGCCGACGGCTCGTTGAGCGTACCATAGCCCACGACATTGGGCAGGTCGTGCAGCCGCCGCGCCAACTGCACCATCGCGCGAATGTAATGTCCCTGTAGATACTCCTGGATCTGTATCCCCTCGACACGCGTCTGGGAAGCGAAATCGTTGCCGCCAAAGAAGAGCGTCCACATAGTTAAGTTCGCCAGCTTGCCTTCATTCGTGGGCCAGATCATGCGTGGGAGCGGATCGCCGTGGGTCGCGTGTACGAGCGCTGCCCCGGTCTCCGCGAAGCGGCGGATATCCAGCCCGGCCACCTCAAACGTCCAGCCCGGCGCGCCGTCCCCACCCGAGAAGCGGCTCCAGACATCCTGATGCGGGTCGATGAAGACCGCGATCCCGTGCTCCAACGCCCGCTCCAGGACCGCCCGCACGTAGTCGAGATACGCTTCATCGTAGAGGCCGGGGCCGGCGTGCTCGATCGCCTCCCAACTAACCAGGAAGCGGTTGAAGGTAAAGCCCCAGGCACGCAGGCGTTCGAAGTGCTCGTCGGCCTCCTCCAGCGGAAAGGGCCGCCCCACGAAGGAGACCTCACGGTGGTCAAAGAAGCCCTCGGAGTTCCACGTCCCGCCGCCCGGCACCTTGGGGATCCGTGCATTGGCGCCCACGTTCGCGCCTCGCAGCATCAGGGTGCGCCCCTCGGCATCCAAAAGCCGCTCGCCTGCAATCTTCATCGCCCTCCTATGGATGCCAGATCGTTGCCGCAATGTACTGATGCGGAATTGTCCGCGTAGCCCAATAGTAGATCACGACCAGCGCCCCATCGTGCCGCTGCATGGCACGGGGATACCCGAAGTCTGCCGTATCATAGGCATCGACCTGGAAATTCTCTCGCAATACGATGACCGGGCCCCAGTGCGCGCCGCCATCCTTGCTCAACCGCGCCTCCATCTGTCGCCGCCCACGGTGTCCATACACGCAACAGAGCCGCCCATCTTCCAGGCGAACCAGGGCCGGCGGATTCCCATTGCCGGGCCCCGTTCCCGACACCCGCCCCTGGAAGAACCAGTGAAAGCCGTTATCCGGGGAAGCAAACGTGTCAATCCACGTGGAGTCGTCCGCCATGTCATCCTTTTCCAGGTCGCGCCGCCGGATCGCCGAGACCAGCCGCGTCTCGCTCACGCGCACGGTAGATGGCATCACGGCGCGGTAGCGATCGGTCCGCGGTACGACCCATCCGCCGAAATCGAAAGTTAGGCCACCGTCACGCGTCAGCAC
>SLDA01000190.1 GCA_007125545.1 Thermoflexales bacterium
CGGGTATTCGTTATGTGCACCAACCGGTCCCTGTACCGCTCGATAGTGTGGACGACTGGGTAGATGCGCTCTGGGCGGGCGTCACACCTCGCACCCGCATCCTTTTCCTCAGTCACATCGCGGCCTTCAGCGCCCTGATCTTTCCTGTGGAGGAGGTTTGCCGCCGTGCACGCCAGGCGGGAATCATGACTTTCATCGATGGGGCGCACGCGCCTGGGCATATCGCTCTGAACCTGACGGCGCTTGACGTGGATATCTACGTTGGCGCGTGTCACAAGTGGCTCTGCGCTCCCAAGGGTACGGGCTTTCTCTACGCTCACCCGCGCGTCCAGGCCGAGCTCGCTGCGCCCCTGGTCGAAAGTCGCCCCGGCGCGGCAGCGACCACTACAGCGAGGTCCGGCGATTTCGTGCCGGGGTACCAGCAGCAGGGGACGCACGACCCCTCAGCGTTCCTTACCGTGCCGGTCGCGATTCGCTTCCAGCGCGAGCATAATTGGGAAGCTCAGCGAACCCGCTGTCACAGCCTGGCGAGCCAGTCCCGGGCGCGCATCGGCGAGATGACTGGACTCGCACCTCTCAGTCCGGATAGCCTGGCCTACTTCGGGCAGATGATCAGTATACCGGCACCCGTAGACCGTGCGGATGCTATCTCCCAGGCGTTTCGCGCTCGCAACATCGTGACAGTCATGCTCCACTCCCACGACCGCTTACTGCTGCGGGTCTCCTACCAGGCCTATAACACCCAGGATGACGCAGACCGTTATGTGGAGGCCGTACAGGAGGGGCTGGGCTGCTAATCCTATGCGCCATTTGACTCTTTCCGCATTTCAGTCACACTGAGAGTGGCGGATTGTGTAGGATTATCTGAATCACAGGAGGGTTTACCATGGCACATGAGTTTATCGAGCATCTGCTGGAGGACCACGAGGAGCAGCGCCAGATGGGCGAGGAGATCCGTCACGCGATGGATCTCGACGAGCGCAAGGAGTTGTGGGAGGAATTTTATGAGGAGCTCTCGGGCCACCTGCTCGGCGAGGAGGCCTCGATCTTCCCCTTCTTGCAGGAGGTCGGCGGGGAGACAACCATGGAGGCCGATAAGGCGCTGCAAGAACACCACGTCGCCAAGCTCCTGATCCGTGAACTCCAGGACGTGTCTATGGACGGCGACACTTGGCTGGCGAAGGTAAAAGTCCTCGACGACATGAACCGGGTCCACATCGACGCAGAGGAGCGCATCCACTTCCCGAAGCTGGTCCAACTGTGCACGCCGGACCAACTCGACGATCTCTTCGAGCAGTACGAGGAGGCCGAAGAAGAGGCGGAAGAGGAGGAGACGATCTAGGCGCCCGGCCCCTCACCCCGGCATAGCGCCCATCTCACGCAGCTCCAATCACGCATCTCCCATCACGGATCACGGATCACGCATCGATGCGTGATCCGTGATCCGTGACCCAGAGCTACCTCTCCCTCTCTGCCCTACGCCCCTACCTGCAGCAGCCCCCGGATGTACCCGACGGTGAAGGCAGCACCCTTATGCCGCCACGCCGTGTCATCGGGCAGGCTGGGCGAGGGCACCGCACATAGCGGCCCTTCGAATCGCGTTTTGCTGTAGTCCTTCACCGCTTGCACTGCAGCCACTCTGTCCTCGTCCAGGAAGGCCTCCAGCGCGCCGGTGTCGGTGGCTTGTAGGCTGCGGAGGCGTACGGCGAAGATGCGCTTGTCCGCGCCGAAATGCCGGATGGTCTCGGTGGTGGAGCCCGTCCCAGGGCCGGAGCCCGTCCCAGGGCCAAGTTGCATCACGAAGCCGTGATCCAGGTCCAGCCCGTGGCAGGGGCTGGGCGCGATCCGGAAGAGGCGGTCGAGCTCATCCACGCTGTCCAGGATGCGCTCCTCCTCGGGCAGCGCGAGCACGGAGAGCTCGGTCCGGTATGCGAGTCGCACGCCGGCTGCCTCCGCTACAGGCACCACCTGCTGCAAGTACCTCGCAAGGTTGTGCCAGAGCGCCTCACGTCTCTCGTGCGGCGCGGCACCCGTGGCAGCCCGAATCCGGTACACGGCGTGGCGCGCGCCACCACGCCCCGGCATCGTGCCCGCGACACTCCCCACGTCGGCTACGGGCAGGCGGTATCCCAGAGTGGGCACGCCCAGCTCACCCGCGTCACCAATGATCCGGGAAATCTGTGCCGGCGCCGCCGCACGCTCCGGCTGCTCCGAGAGGGCGCCCGCGACCAGGGAATCGGGTATGCACGTCAGGCCGCTCAGATGCAGGCCCGCGTGTTTCACGCGGTTGCACGCCGCTGCCAGGGTATCGCGATCCCAGGCGGGCAGATCGCCAACGATCCAATCCACGCCCAGTTGCTGGGCGAAGAGCAGGTCCGAATCCACAAGTGGGTTCAACGTCAGTGCGAGCTGCATATCAGTTCCCTCCCTCTGCAGCACCATAGGTGCGGCCCGCACCCAAGACCTCGACGGCATCCACAAGACCTCGGAAATAGCCCACCTGATAACCGAACGTGCGCTCGCCGTGCGTATCGTCGACCATGGCCGGCGCGTGATCCACCCGGATGACGCCGTCAAAGCCAACCTCACGGTAGGCACGCACCGCGGCCTGCATGTCCGAATCCCCCTCGTCTGGGAAGACCTCTTCGAAGACCGGCACCTGGCCACGCGGGTTACGGAAGTGAGCGAAGAAGATCTTGCCCTGGCGCCCGAACTGGTGAATCGCCTCGATCATGTCGACACCGGCCATACTCGCCACCGTGCCCTGGCAGAAGCCGAGGCCGTTCGCCGGGCTCGGAACCGCATCGATGAGACGCTGCAGCCCTTCCAGGCTTGTCAGGATGCGTGCCACCCCCATAAACGACGGAATCGGCGCATCGTCGGGGTGGGCCGCCACCTTCACACCGGCCTCCTCCGCCACCGGCACGATCCCCTCCAGGAAATAGGTGAGATTGTCCCATACCTGCTCGGCGCTCAGCTCCCGGTCCGGTGTGTGAATCAGCCCGTCGGGGCCGGGCCGCCAGTCGAGTGCGGCAATCGGGGATCGCTTGGCGACCTCCCAGTCGAAGCGCGAGACGCGTGCACCGCCCCTGCCGACCGGACAATACTCGGTGCGCAGTCCGCCGAGGAGCATCCACTGGTACTGCAGCACCCCGATGCCCACCTTGCCCATATTGCGGATCGTCGTACAGACATGCTCGATCTGCTCGTCGCGCCCCGGAAGCCCGAACATCGCCTTGTAGTAGTGGGGCGTCGGCAGATTTTCGATCACATCGAACGAGAGGCCATACTCGGCGAA
>SLDA01000474.1 GCA_007125545.1 Thermoflexales bacterium
AGTATCCAATTGACAAGCCTGATTACTCGCAGCCACCTTGCGTCCGGGCTGGCGGCAGCTGCAACGACAAAGACAACGTTTCGAAACTCGAAAATCGCGAAGCCGGCCACCACTGCTGTCACGATCAGGAGGAGATAGGCCACGACGTACTTCAGAACATCACGAGCTTTCTCTTGCTGCAATAGTTCCATCTCAATTCTCCATTTAGCTCAGTCTCGCGACCTCAACAAAGCCCCATTCCCGAGGCGCTCCACATACACAAAGTAAGCGCCCGTCTCATCGCCTTCGGCATCCCACAGATAGGTCTGGAGTTGTATCTCACCCGCCTCAAGGACTACGATAAAGGTGACAGCCCGGTCTTCGGAGCCGATCTCCTTGGTGACCCTACTCCCACCGGTGCGGAGCCCGGCGCGCACAAGAGGGAGCGCCCGTCCACCGCCCCACCCATCCTTGATCGCCGACGTAAACGGCTTGAGCTCACCGGGAATGCCCTCGATCAGAGCACGATCCTCAATGCGGGGCCAACGCCGCAACTCTAAGCGATAGCTCCCGGCTTGCGCGATCTCAACCTCCCAATATCCGTTGCATCGATGCCCTTCCCGCACCAACGCCTGGTTCCACGCGCAGTCAACGGGATCGTTGCGCCAGTCGTGAGTCGTAAGCAGGGACAATTGCCCAGCTTCCAGCCCGATGGGTATGGGAATGGTGAGATCAAACTGCACGGATACCCGTTCCCACCACTCTGTGTAGCCCTCGCGCAAGCGAGCAACGACCTCGGGGTGCTCGGCAGCGACATCCCGGCGTTGCTCCAGGTCAGCCTGGATCTCATAGAGCTCCTGACCATTGATCAACCGCCACTCCTGCGTCATTGCCGCACTCTGGCGCCACTTGATAGGATAGGCCACACGCTGTGAATCGGTGACCAACACGCGGTCGGGCCAGTCGTCGTCACACCCTCTCAGAAGCGCCACCAAACTCGTTCCGTCGAACCGGTGCGTCCCGGGACTCACGCCACAGAACTCCAGCAGCGTCGGCATCACGTCAACATTCGCCGCCAACATTGGCACATCGCGCCCGCCGGTTAAGGCTCCCTCAGGCCAATAGATGAAAAACGGAACCCGATGTCCACCCTCGTACTCCGATCCCTTGATACCGCGCAGTCCGGCGTTATACCCGCCGGTGACATATTGATCGGCATCCAAGTCGGCTCCGCCGGATGTCCCATTGTCGGTCATAAAGATGAAAATCGTTGTCTCCGCCAGCTCCCATTCTACCAATTTCCGGCGAAGTTTGCCCACGTTCTCGTCAATCACCGCGATCATCCCGTAGAAGTCGGCGCGATCTTGGTGCTCGACCTCATCCACATAGGGATCGCTATAAGCGTCATCGACGATATAGGGGGAGTGCGGTGCATTGGTGCTGATATAGCAGAAGAAGGGACGCTCCCGGTTCTGGTCGATAAAGGTCAGTGCTTCATCGAACCAGATATCGGTGCAGTACCCCTCAAAGGAGGTCCATTCGCCGTTGACCGCATAGGTGTCGTCCAGATAGTTGTTGCCCCAGTAGTCTGGCGTCTGTCCCACACCACCCCCACCGTGAGCCACGACCGTCTGGAAACCACGATCTTGGGGGCGGTAGGGCGCGTTATCACCCAGGTGCCATTTGCCGAATAGGCCGGTGGCATACCCTCCTTCCGAGAGCGCAGTCGCCAAGCTCCATTCATCCCGCCGCAGCAACGAGCGTCCGCCAATCGTGTGCCACACGCCGGTACTATTGTGATAGTGGCCGGTCAGCAGTCCTGCACGGGTTGGGGCACAGGTCGGGCCCACGTGAAAATCCGTCAGCCGCACGCTCTCACGGTAGAGCGCATCGATATTCGGGGTCTGGATCACGGGGTTGCCATGGCAACCCAGATCTCCATAACCCTGATCATCGGTGATGACCAAGACAACGTTGGGATGTCGTTGTGTCGTCGCGCGGGTCTCCCCGGAAGCGTTCAATCAGAGACCATCCTCACGTTGCCGAGATCGCCATCTCGAGCTGCAACAAGGACGGAGCCCATATAGTCGTCGACCATCTCAGGCGTCAACGGTATGGGCATATTCTCCAATTTCATCCTCAACTGCGGGTTCTTGGCAGCCACCAACGCGCGCTCGATATGCGCGTCGGTGAAGCCCTCGACGTCGGAAAGCTGCGTGGGCAGCCCCATAGCTCTCTGGAAGGCGATCATCGCTTCTCCGACCGCTTCGCCCAGTGACCGGCCCGTCAACGTATCGATATTGGCGTCCAGGTAGCCTGCGTCCGCGAAGATACGCCCAACCACCTTGAGCGGTCGCTGAACGGCAGGAGCGAAGAAAACCGTATAGTAGGGATTCATCAGGGCGCAGGCACGCCCGTGCGGCATCAAGTCGACGAGTGAGAAACTCGTCAAGTGCGCACCATTCGTTCCCCCCAACATAATCGCGTAACCACCCAGGTCAGTGGCCAGGCCCAGCGCCTCCCTTCCCTCAGCGTCGGAGGGTCGGCCGATCACTCGGGGCAGATAGTTCACAACAAGCCGAATACTCTCAACGGCGACCTCCTCGATCCGGTCGTATTCCGGCTTACCCACGGCGCCATACAGCACCTCCAGCGAATGGGAGATACCGTCAACGGCGCCATCTGCGGTCAGCAGCGCCGGAGCGGAGAAGGTGACCGTATGATCGAAGATCGGCTGTTGGGGCACAATGGCATCGTCGACGATGAGTTTCTTCTGTCCGGTTCCGAGATTGGTGATGTTCGCATACTTGGTCAGGTGCGCAGCAGAACTGGAAGCTGTCTGGATCGCAACATGGGATAGGAGTGTCTTGCCACTTGCGGCAAGCGCTTCCGTGACCAGCCCTGTTCCAAAATAGTCTTCGATTTCACCACCAAGGGTATCCAAAACGATCGCGGCCTTGGCGACATCGATGGTGCTGCCACCTCCAAAACTAACCACAACGTCCGGGTCGAGTGCCTTCAGGCGTGCCGTGATCCGGTTCAGGTCTTCCACCGGCGCGTTCGGAGCCGGACCGACGATCTCCTCCAGCAGCGTAACGCTCGCGTGCGCGAGCGACTCGCAAATTGTACGAGTGAATCCAGCACTTCCCGGAAAGTCGCTGCCGATTAATACCGCGCGTCTCCCATGGGATGCCGTAGCTTCGCCCACACGCCAGAGAACCCCAAGGCCATGGATGTAACCCTCCCCCTTAAACGTCCGCAGCAACGACCTCGCCTTTTCGTACTGAGCCATACCTACCTCCTCGCAGGTGCTACACC
>SLDA01000336.1 GCA_007125545.1 Thermoflexales bacterium
CACGGCAGCGGCGAGAGCCTCGATCAGAGCGGGTCCATCGTTCAGGAGCGCAGTGCGAGTGGTATGGAGCCCGAGGCTTTCCGCCTGGTTCTTCACTTCAATATCAAGATCGTAGAGGACCTCGACGTTATCGGCGACAAAGCCGATAGGTGCAATGAGAACGGACGTGCCGCCGCGCTCCGCCAGCCCCTCCAGAACCGCTTCCAGCGCAGGGCCGAGCCACGGCTCGGGGGTCGGTGGCGCACTCTGGTAGGCCAGCGTCCACTGTTCTGAGTGAAGCCCAATCCGGGACACCAACCGGTGCACGGTGGCCTGCAGTTGGTTCGGATACGGATCGTTCTGCGCCAGTACCCGCTCGGGCAGACTGTGCGCGCTGAAGATCACGTGAGTCCCGTCCCGTAGATGGACCGGCACCCGCTCGAGCCCCTCCCGCAATGTGGTCTCCAGGCCCGCGAGAAAGGCCGGTTGCATGTGCCAACTCTCCACAAAGCGAACGGTCGGCGGGCGCTCTGTGGCTGCAAGGGCTTCCTCCAGGCGCCTGCGGTACCCGCCCACCGTCATTCGGCTGTTGTAAGGGGTGAGGCAAAGCGCGGTTGCGGTCTCCGCCCCCGCATTCACCGCCTGCTCCAGGGCGTCGGCGATCGAAGGCGTCGCGTGTCGTGTTCCGGCGTAGACGGGTATTCCGGTGTGGACGGCGAGGTTTCTGGCGATTCGTGCGCTGATCTCGGTCAGCGGTGAGAGCCCACCTATACGCCGGTAGCGTTCGCGGTACCCGGCTACAACCTCGTCGGAGACAGGCCTACCGCCGCGCACGTTCGACAGGAAGCCGGGTAGCTCTGCCAGAGATGAGGGACTGCCGTGCGTTAAGAGTAGGATAGCGTCGGTTCGTGTGCTCACGACCGTCGGCTCTTTGATGTCGAAGCGGTCTCCGGGACGTAGGTGCAAAAGGGCTCCTCCTCGAGATAGTCGCCTGTCACGCCATAGGCCCGGGCCCGACAGCCGCCACACAGGCTCTTGAACTCACAGATCCCACACTTGCCCTTCAGCTTCGTCATATCGCGCAGTTCGGTGAACAGGGGCGCGGTCTCCCAGATTTCCTGCAGTGGCGTCGTCTGCACGTTCCCCGCACTGACCGGCAGGTAACCACAGGGAAACACCTCGCCGCGGTGGCTCACAAAACAGACGCCCGTGCCTGCCAGGCAGCCCCGGGTCATCGTGTGCATGGAGTCCGATCCGGGATGAGAGCCGCCGTGCGCGCCGGGATGCCCGCCTGGGTGACCGGCGTTATGTTGGCGCACCTGACTGGGAGATTGAGCGGGCGTACTGCCCGCGCGCCGTTCCTCCGCCTGACGCTGGCGCACCACACGGAAGTAGTGGGGCGCGCAGGTAGCCTTCAGCTGTAGATCCGAGGCCCTCTCCGCCTCGTAGAGCCACTGGAGAATGCCCTCGTATGCAGCGGGCGAGAGCTGCTCCTCTTCGGAAATCTCGGCCCCACAGCCCACCGGCACCAGCAGGAAGAGGTGCAGACCTACGGCGCCCAACTCCGTCGCGAGCGTCAGCATCTGATCCATCTGCTCCGCGTTGTGGCGGGCCACGGTCGTGTTGAATTGAAAGGGCACGCCGGCATCGCGCAACGCAGCGGTTCCGGCAAGCGCCTGCTCAAAAGCCCCGGCGCCTCGCAGGATATCGTGGGTGGGCCCGTCTGCACCGTCGAAACTGATGCTAACCCGCCGTACGCCGCTTTCCTTGATGGCGACGGCGGTCGCCGCATCGATCATCGTTCCGTTGGTGGCCAGGGCCACCATCAGGCCGGAAGCCGTCGCATACTCTGCGAGTGTGAAGATATCGGGTCGCATCAACGGTTCTCCGCCCGAGAGCACGAGCACCGGATGAGCAAAGGCGGCGATCTGGTCGATGAAACGTCGCGCGGCCTCGGTCGTCAGATCCTGCGGCGTGAGCTGGTCGGCCACGGTTATGCGGCGACAGTGAGTGCACGCCAGGTTACAGCCGGCAGTCGTCTCCCAGAAGACCAGGCGTGGGGGGGGATAGGATGAGGTCACAGCGCCTCCTTTTGAGTGCTGGTTAGTCGTTAGCATGTTGATACACCTTGACCATCGCCATAAGCACGCGATCGAGAAAGTCTTCCGTCCGGCGGTGAAGCTTGTACGCAGCCTTATCCATAGGATCCTCAGTATGTCGTGCTTCATGCAGCGCGTCGGTTATGGACCGCCGTACCTTCAGGAATCCGTGGATCACATCGGTCAGACTCAGTCCGTGGTGCAGAAAGAGACCGGCATAGTCTACCGCGAGCCGCTCGCCCTCCTCTACATACGCTTCTCCGCCTTCATCCCGTGAGATATAGTGCATCAATGTTGCCATCAGTTTCTGACCGTGACCCCGAAGGCCTGCGAGTTGCCGTTCGTTCATCTGTCCGTACCAGGCTTCGTCGCGAAGATTTAAGTGACCCGTGGTAAGCTGCATCGCCGAGGATGGAAGGACGGCGAGTGCAGGTGGCGCACCTGGCGCTGCTCCGTGGCGCGAGGACGTCATAAAGTCATCGAGATCGGCTTGAATAAATCGCCGGCGCCCGCCAGGCGTGCGGATGCAGGCTACCTTCCCCTCGTCTGCCCAGCGACGTAAGGTCACCGAATGAACTCCGAGGTAGTCTGCCGCTTCGCCGAGTCGCAGCCATATGGGATTTTCCCGAACCGTAGGCATAGTCTCTCCCTGTATGAAGCTATACATATCTATATATAGCGTAATATTCCTCATTATAGAGGGTCATTTCGGGAGTGCAAGTAGCTTCACACAGTCCGAAGCTCTGCCACCCTACGAGGTTCTTTCAGCCGTGAGAAAAACGTACCGCGGGCAGCTAGCTGCCCGCGGTAGAATTGCCGATGGAAATACTGGTGAGCTTATATCAGGCTATCCCAAGTCCCGGTATGCCGCCTCCATCAACAGGAAGAAGGCCTGTCCCTCGGTGGCGGTGCCGGAGCGGTTGAAGTGCGGGGCGCCGCAGACACCCTGGACGAGGCCGAACTCGTCAACCTTCCCGTGCGCCGCCGCGCGCATTCGGTCGGCGTCTGCCCGGTAGGCGGTATCGAGCCATCCGCCTGCCACGCCGCGGTAGATCGTGTACGCCAGCATCTGTGCGGTGTTGGTCTCCACGAAGGTGGAGGGATCGTCCAGGATGTCGTGAAAAAGCCCATCCTCGCGCTGGTGTGCCAGGCAAGCATCGAGCAGCGCTTTCACATACTCCGCGAGGCGTGCCCTCTCCTCCGCCATGCTTTCGGGCA
>SLDA01000617.1 GCA_007125545.1 Thermoflexales bacterium
GGGACTGGGCACAACTTCGTCTGCGGGCGTGGCCGGCCCGAGCACGCAGCTTGGGCTGACAGTCAGTGCGCTCGCGACGAGCATCGCAACAGCGAACCGGCGCGCATGTGCTGTGGGTTTCATTGGGCCTCCCATTGGTCCAGGCGCCAGACAACGTAAGGGTTTCAAGGGGATTTTACTCCAGAAACCGGGGCACGCAAAAGATCACCGATCTTGGTCGGCGAGGGCTGGGGACGGGGAGGGGCCGGTATCTGCTTGGCGACCGACGAACGCTATCGAGACGAGGTTCAGATGCCGTATCTGCCGATTTTTCGTGACGTGTCTGGTGACGGTGTCTAGCTTTGAGCTGAGTCTACCGGTGCATCGGTGGTGCGTCCAATGGCGGTGACGAGCTTGTTCAGTGTGCGGATGTCACCGCGGGTCAGAGCATTGTGAGGCGCCACCACGATCAGGACAAGCCATGCGCCGGAGTGCAGGGTGACCGGGAACGCGGCGAGCGCGCGTGTGGGCGTCCGCAGGGTCATCTCTACGGGAGTACCGAGCATGGCCACATCCCAAGCGATCTGGGTCAGGCAATCGGGGAGGACCGGGGCAACCCGGTCGAAATAGGACTTTGGCTCCACGGTTGCGGTCGCGAGGACCGTGACGTCGGGCGGGCCGCAGCCGTCGTCGTCGTCATCCATGAGATCGCGGGGTAGTGTGGGGGCCACCTCCCCAATCCACACGAGATCGACGCGAAGCTTCTGCTGGATTATACGTGCGGCAGCCGTGGCGAGCTGCTGCAGGTCGGCGTGACTTGAGACAGTCGGCGCCAGAACAGGCGTGGGCTGCGTCGATGGGTGCTGTGTGTTTCCCACATGGGTAGCGATCGCGGTTTGAGCCTGGATCGTCATGTGCGTCTCCTTGTTTCGATGGTGGCTAGGGACGTTGACGCGATCTGGGTCTACAAGTGACTGGGAGCGCTGCGATGCAGGTGGGTGATGGAGAAATAACCGGCGACGTCGATGTGGGATGGCAGCACTGATCGATGCGGGGGAAGCGGGCTATCCCGGCCTCCGCCTTGGCAGTGATGAATCAGTTCATGACCCTACGGTACAACTGAGTGAAAGTTCTGAGGGTAGTGGCGTCGCACGTGCCATGCTAAAATGCGCGGCGCTATTCACCCGCAGAGAGTATACGGGAGGTTGGCGTGGGTGTATACGGTATAAAACACGTAATATCCCTGCAGACTTATACTTATATAACTACGTATAAAATACGTAATACGGGTCCCCATGCGCATCCCGACATGGACAGGAAGCTATGGCATGCGGGTATATCCGGTTTTGCCGTAAGCCGGCTACCTTTCCAACGGGCTGAAGCTGATCCGGATACGGGTCAGAGGCTAGATAGAGAGGGTACCGGGGTCCTGGAGAAGACCTTGTTCGCGGGCGTAGCGGACAAGTGCGGCGCGGCCCTCGAGGTGCAGCTTGGCCATCAGGTGCGCCCGGTGGGTCTCCACGGTACGGATGCTGATGTGGAGGACGTCCGCGGTCTGGCGATTCGTGTAGCCGAGCGCGATATACTGTAGGACCTCGGTCTCCCGTGGCGTGAGTATTTCACTTGCGGCTGCAACCGGGCCCCGGCTGGGGATGAAGGTGCGGAGTAGCGCTGCCGCCATAATCGGGTGAACGTAGAAATCTCCTTGATGAAGGGCGCGGACGGCCATGATCAACTCAGCTTCGATCGCCCGCTTAATGATGTAACCCGCAGCGCCGGCGCTGAGCGCCTCGCGCAGCATAACCTCGTCTTCGTGTACGGTGAGAATAAGGATGCGTAGACTGGGGTAGGCGGCACTCAGCCGGCGCGTGACCTCAATCCCGCCTCTACCGGGCATGCTGAGATCGAGAATGGCGATGTCGGGGCGTAGCGCTTCCGCCATATCCAGCGCATCGGCGCCGGTCGCAGCCTCGCCGACGATCTCCATATCGGTCTCGGCACTCAGCAGCGCACGGAGACCCGCGCGCATAATGCCGTGGTCATCAGCTATCAGTATACGCATGGATGGGGCAGGCTTGAGCATAGGGAATCTCCACAAGGATGGTGGTGCCGCGCCCGAGCGAGCTCTCCACGGTGAGAACGCCGCCCAGAGCCTCGACGCGCTCGCGCATGCCGAGTAGGCCCAATCGGCTGGAGCGCATGGCTGTATCAGGATCGAAGCCCACGCCGTCGTCCTCGATGAGCAGAATCAGGCGGTCGCCGCGCGAGACGTCGGGAGGGCGTTCCAGCACGATGTCCACCCGGCGGGCGACCGCGTGGCGGCGGACGTTGGTCAGCGCTTCCTGAACGACACGGTAGAGCGCGGTCTCGGTTTCGGGCGGGAACCGGGCGTGCGCGGGGAGTCCGACCGTCTCGAGCGAGAGGTCGAGCTCCCGGTCGGGGAGGGCGCTGATGAGTTGCTGCAGCGCCGGAATAAGGCCCAGATGGTCGAGCACGGACGGACGTAGGCGCATCACCATCTGGTGCATGCTATCGAGCAGCGTCTCGGCGATGCGGAGTGACTCTGCGGCATGCGCGGCCATGGACCGGGCCGTGCTCACCGAGGCCGGCGCAGTGTCGATCCCGGCGGCCTGTGTCAGCACTGCCTGTGCTTCGCGCTGGAGCAACGTCAGGCTCAAGATCTGGCAGGAAAGCGCCTGCCCGATCTCGTCGTGGAGTTCGCGCGCGATCGCGGCGCGCTCCTCCTCCTGAAGCCGGACAAGGCTGCGGGAGAGCGTGCGAAGCTCGCCGGCCTCGGTCTCCTGCGGTGTCGCGGTGGTCCGGTCCTCATCGGTGATGTCGCGCGCGTGTGTGCCGGCCTCCCGCCACCGGCGCAGGGCATAGGCGGCGATTCCGAGCGACGTGGGGAGCAGGATCAGGGTGGGCAGCAGCCATGGCACGGCTCGTTCGGGCACGGTGGGCGCCTTTCGCTTGGGATTGGGACTTGCTCCTGATTAATAGACGAGAAGGTCAAATTGTCAACTAGGCTAGAGGGCTGCGGATCTGCGCCTCCAGCGGGCCCAGGCAAAGCCGGGAGGTGTCTATGACGGGCATACCCAACTGACGCCCCACGAAGCCACCGTGGTAGTCTGAGCCACCGGTGACGACGAGGTCACGCGCGTGGCACCAATTTGCGCAGATGCCGGTGGTAGCGTCATCGTGATATTGGGAGTAGGCTTCCAGGCCCGCGATGCCCTCCGTGAGGAGGGGAGCCAGGTTTGCATCGGTGACGCCGCCCCCGTTCTTGAGGCTGACGCCCGGATGGGCCAGCA
>SLDA01000063.1 GCA_007125545.1 Thermoflexales bacterium
ATCCCCGGATGGTTCCCTTTGCCATTCTCGCCTCCCCTCGTAGCGTATCTTCAGTGTCCACCAAGCAGGGCGAAATGCAAGTGAGGCTGAGGATGGGGACAGCTCAAACTGGAAACCACAACGTACGCCCCGAGTCAACTCGGGGCGTACCTTCAGCACTGGTCATCCATCAGCCTCGGAGGCCGGGAGACGGTCGGTCTACTGCTCCTTGGTCCTCCCCTTGGCCTCGATCTCCGGCTGGTCCGACTTCTCCGACTTAATGGAAATTCGGTGCGGCTTCTGCTCCTCGCTCTTGGGCATCACCACCCGGAGAATGCCGTCCTTGAAGGTGGCTTCGGTCTTGTCCGCATTTACGGTAGAAGGCAGTGGAATTGTCCGCTGGAACTTACCGTAATAGCGCTCTCGCAGATAGACCTGACCCTCTTCCTCCTGCTTGTGCTCGGACTTGATCTCACCGCTCACGGTGATCGCGTCGTCGCGTAGGGAGATGTCGCAGTCCTCGGGTTTCACCCCGGGCAGCGCCGCCTCCAGGACAATCTCGTTCTCCGTTTCGTGCATATCAACGCGCATCGACCGGGATTCCTCCATCTCGCTCCTGCCGAACACACGGTAGGGCTCCTCGAAGAAACGGTCCATTAGATTGCGCATCGTGCGCATCTCACGATATGGATCCCATCTCTGTAGTGACATAGTCCTAACTCCTTTCGTTTGGATCTAGGTCAGCCCATAGGCACTCCTGTGACCAGGACTGCCCTACTTCCACCAGGAAGCCCGGGCTGTCTACACCTATAGTTTAGGACTGCGCACGATTGACTAGCGACGGATTAGGTTTGGATGCGTTGGAGAAGCGTTGGCGAGTGCCCAGACGTCGGGCTGCCCTCGCGGTTCGTACGGCCTACTTGTTCTTCTTGCTTCTTATCACCAGAAAGACAGCGACGCCCACCGCCACCAACGCCGGAACACTACAGATAGCCATAATAATCAGCAACTCAATCAGACCTATCGTTGACATAAAATCAGCCTCCCGAGCTAGAACTGCCGCGACATCACCAGACAACACGTCCATTATAGCGGCTGCGCGCCGTGACTCAACCTACAAGCCCCTGCTTGCAGTCCCGTACAGGCCAAGGACAACCCTAGGCGTGTAACTTGAAGCCTGATCGAAATCCCATAGAATGAATAAGGGACGAAAAGGCAACAATAAGGAGTGAACCATGAGCGAGCGCAGGGTTCGAAGAACCATTGCCGTGCTGGATGGCGTGGGCACAGTTATGTCCGCGGGCCAATCCGTCACGGACGTGCGGTACCACCTCAATGTGAGCCAGGAATCGGTCATCGTCCGCAATCCCAGTGGCACCCGCGAAATGCCCGGCGCGCGCGAGGTCCACGGCACCCTTATGCCGCCGCCGGGACAGACGCTTCCTATGTCCGGCGTACCGTTGACCCTGCTGATGGAAGACGGCGGCGAGATCGACTTCGCCGTCACCAGCATGTCTGCCGGCGAGTACCAGATCGCCAGTTCCGGCGAGCTGCGCGATGCCCAGCAAACATTGTGAGTCCCTGCTCGGCAGCGGTACGCTGGTTGCAGGGTGGGTTTCGGATAGCGGTGCAGGGAAATGGATAACAGAGTAGCTCTTATTACCGGTGCCAATCACGGCATAGGCGCGGAGACTGCACGAGCGCTTGCCGCGCACGGCACCCGCGTGTTCATCACATATTACCACGACACATGCCCCTATTCCGCCGAGGAGCTCCAGCACGCGCGGGAGGCCGGCATTGGCGGCGACCCGCTCTATCGGGCTATGCAACAGCAGCCTGCAGACGAGCTGCTCCGCCAAATCCGCGCGGACGGCGGCGTTGCGGCTGCACACGAGACCGATCTCGCCAATGCCGACGCGATCCCGGAGCTCTTCGACCTCTGTGAGGCGGAGCTCGGGCCCGTCGACATCCTGGTCAACAACCACACCTATTGCGTCGCGGAGACCTTCGACCCGGCACTAACCACTCGGGAGGGCGGCGGCATCTTCCTGCCCACGCCCGATACCATTGACGCGCACTTCACCGTCAACGCCCGGGCCTGCGCGCTGATGATGGCCGAGTATCTCCAGCGCTATCTGCGCCGTAACGCCAGTTGGGGCCGGATCATCAACATCAGCACCGACGCGGCCCACGCGCACGTCGCCAACATCAGCTACGCCGCCAGCAAGCATGCGATCGAGTCCTATAGCCGCTCGGCAGCAGCCGAGATGGGCAAGTACGGGATCACGGTGAACATCGTGGCACCGGGACCGATCCAGACCGGATACATTACGCCGGAATTCGAGGCGCAGATCGGCGCCGAAACCCCGCTGGGTCGTGTGGGCCGGCCGGACGATGTAGCCCCCGTTATCGTCTTCCTTGCCTCCGATCAGGCCCGCTGGCTCACGGGCCAGCTCCTCTACGTGGGCGGCGGCTGGCGTATGCACCAGTAGGCAGACAGGAGCGCCTATGGATAGTGTCGTGCTCGATACGAATGTCTTCGTCGCTACCGGATTCAACGAGAGAAGCCACTCCGCCCAGATCCTTAAGCAGGTGCAGCGCGGTGAGGTGCGGATGATCTGGAACGAAGAAACCCGTGACGAGACCCGCTACATCCTGAGGAAAATCCCCCTATTGCGCTGGGACGAGGTCACGGACCTTTTCAATGACCGCGACCGGTTCACAGGCACCCTCGACCTGAACCGCTACGACTACGTTGACGACGCCGCCGATCGCAAGTTTCTGGCCCTGGCCGAAGCTACCGGCGCCGCCCTGGTCAGCAACGACAACCACGTCCTCGTCCACGCCGAGCGCGCCACCGTCCCCGTGCTAACACCGTCGGAGTTCCTCGCCGCCAGGTGTGCATAGCAGGAGCGCCGGGTCCATCGCTACATCGAAAGGTGGCGCGTGAGCCGCTCCTCCCAAGCTCTTGGCGAACGCCCCGGTTGACGCCCCTACCAACCTTACTATACTTGGACCCATAGGAGGTATCACCCTATGAAGACGATGGACTATGTGATGTTACCCGATGGACGAATGCTCGCCTATGCCGAGTATGGCGAGCCGGAGGGATTCCCGGTGCTCTACTTTCACGGGTCGCCCTCCTCGCGTCTCGAGCCGCTACTGTATGGCGGGGATGTCTTTGGCCAGTTCGGTCTGCGTATCATTGCCCCGGATCGTCCGGGCATGGGAAGGTCCGACTTCGTACCCGGGCGGGGCTTCTCTGATTGGCCGAACGACGTGCTGTTGCTTGCTGACAGCC
>SLDA01000498.1 GCA_007125545.1 Thermoflexales bacterium
AACAGCTGCTTTGCAGTAACAGCTGCTTTGCAGTGCCCTTGAGGGACAGAATGAGCGGGCTGTCGCCCTTCGCCGGCGCCACAGGCTCTGCCTGGCTGAGTGCTATTCCCTGATTCCCATCGTAGGGTATCTCGGTCTGTACCGTCTCCCCTAGTGTGCCGGCAAGGCGTGCAGTGCACGAGCGTTTTCCCACATCGCGTGTGTCATGAATCCCCAGGCCTTGATTGCCGGTCTGTACGTTGGGTGGGGGCTCACTCGAGCTTCCAGGTAAATGTGCGTCGCCTGGGTGATGTGCTGATAACCCGGTCTGGGTCGGCATCCTGCGTGACCTGGCGAACGACCAGAACCCGCCACGAGAAAGTGCGGTCTTCTACGGTCTCAGGCGGGAAGAGGTCAGCGGGTACGCGCCAGACCGTGGATTTCACGAATGCCTGCACTGTTTTCTTTTCACCATCTGTGGGCACAATGAGTTCCACCTGATAGTATTCGCGTGTGTCCAGGATGCCTACCGATGCCCACTGCAACGCAATCACGGCGTCAGGTCCGCGGTAGTCAGACTGGTCGCGTGGATGAAGCATCTGCGGGGCGGGATATCTCAGCACACCAAGTGTCGGCGTCGGTGTGGGGGTGCCTCCACTTGCGATGGTCTCAGGTTCTGGGGTGGGGGTGAGGTTCGGAATCGTCAAGACCTGGTTTACCTGGATTGTCTCAGAGTCCGCTGCCAATTGGCTGGCAATGCGGATGTCGTTAACACTGACTCCAGGGTACTGTTGTGCAATCGTCGAAAGGGTCTCGCCCGCGCGCACGGTGTGTAGGGTGTAGGGAGCGACTGTAGCGTTGGGATCTTCAGGTGCTGGGGTGGGAGTGGCTCCCGGTGTTGGCGTGGGCGGCGGGATGAGCATGGCCTGTCCGTCCACAATCAGATCCGTTTCCAGGTTGTTGTAGGCCTTCAACTCATCAACACTCAGACCGAATGACATTGCAATTTCCAGGAGGGTGTCCCCGCTCTTCACGGTGTACTCGATGGGTGGGATAGGCGTCGGTGTGTCTGTGGGCAGTGGTGTCTGCGTCGGCGTGGACGTCAGAGTTGGGGTGGATGTTTGGGTCGGTGTGTGCGTAATCGTTGGTGTGAAGGTAGGAAGCATTGCTGCCGGGGCTCGACCTTGCGAAAGGTTCCAACCCAGAACTACCGATCCACTCAAGACAATCACGGCCACAATGCCAAGGATCGCGATGCGCAATGGCTGCAGCGCTCGGGTACTGCCGTCTGATTCTAATGCTTGGCTGTCGTCCGGGATAGGTTTTCGGAACAGACGAGTAAGCGCTGTTCGTGTACCAGTTACTTTGCTTTCGTCCTTGGCCTCGACGGCAAGGACATGGTTGCACATATGACACGCCTCGGCGTCATCGGCAATCCGTGCGCCACATGCCGGGCAGTGATGGCGGGGGTGATCTGATAGGGGCCTAATCGATTGTTCGTCGTTCATAGATCTATGCGATTGAAAGCTGGCTGCATGATATCACCGAAAAGGAGAAGAGCAAGATTTGGGTTACGCGAGCAGCGGGTGGCTACTGTTCTTGCTCGCAGCGAAGCCCGGCATCTGACACGATCCTACCGGGCTTGATAGGGTTGTGCGTGACTGAAAGCGCGATCTTGCTTCTACAGTCATCTGGTGTACAATGACAGGAAGTATAAGGGATGCCTTATGATCTGCAGTAAGAGGGTATGGGTTGAGGAGAGATGATGCATGCTTCAGGATAGAGTTGAGGAATATCTGGGTGCGATCTACAGGTTGCGGACGGGTGAAGGAGAACCCTTGCCGCTGTCACAATTGGCAGAGTACTTTGGCTTTTCGCCGGTCTCCATTCATGAGATGATCCGCAAGCTCGATGATGGGGGCTGGGTCGATTTCCACCCCTACCGTGGCGTAACGCTGACAGAGAGGGGCGAGGCATCCGCGCGTGCGCTGCTGCGCAGGCACCGGCTCTGGGAGCGTTTCCTGACGGACTCGTTGAACATCCCCTGGGACGAAGCACACCTAATCGCCGGGGACCTGGAACATGCCGCACCGGAACTCGTTACAGACCGGCTTGCGGAGTTCATGGGTGAACCTGATGCATGTCCCCATGGCGGCCCCATTCCGCCGGCACTGCAGTCGTCAGAGGAGCGGTGCCTGCGGAGTCTCGGCGCCGGCGCCGAGGCGCGCGTCACACGCATCTCACCGGAGACACCGGCTCTGTTGCGGCGCATCGCCAAGCAAGATCTCATTCCAGGACGTCTGCTCCGAATTCTGGCGCAGACCGAGACGGAAACCAGGGTCCATCTCCAGGATATGCCGGAGCCTGCGCTGTCGATTCCTGAAACCGATGCTCAAGCGATTTGGGTTGAACTTATGTAAGCAGTTGTTCTGGACTGAAAGGCCATTATCTCTAACAATCGGAGGGTGGATATGGTATCTTTGGAAACACTGAACTCTGGCGAAATCGGATTTATCGGGTCGCTTGAAGGCGGGCATCGTTTGATATCGCGGCTTGCGGCGTTGGGATTCACGCCCGGTGCGTCGGTCACCGTGATGCGAAACCACGGATCGGGCCCGCTGATCGTGTCTGTGCGGGGCGCCCAGATTGCCCTCGGACGTGGCGAGGCGGGACGGATCAAGGTTCACCGTGCAGCTGGAGACTCCGATGCATTGTAGAACGGAGGACACATCTGATGCTGCTCTTGGCGTCAACGTTGCTGAGTCAAAGTCGCTTGTCGTTGCCTTAGCAGGTCAGCCGAATGTCGGCAAGTCAACGATATTCAATGTTTTGACCGGCCTTAGCCAGCACGTTGGCAACTGGCCTGGGAAGACGGTCGAGCGGAAGAGCGGGAGCTACACGCACCTTGGTCACGACCTACTGCTGGTGGATCTTCCCGGCATTTACAGCCTTACCGCCAACTCAGTGGAGGAGCGGATTGCCCGCGATTATATCATCCACGAGTCACCCGACGTCATTGTGGCCGTCGTCGATGCGGCAATTCCTGAGCGCAGTCTCTATCTACTCGCCGAGATGCTCCTGCTACCGGTGCCCGTTGTGTTGGTACTGAATATGATGGATGTGGCCGAGCAAGAAGGGGTGCAGATAGAACCACGCGTGCTTGAGGCCGCGCTTGGTATTCCGGTCATCCCTATGGTCGCTACCCGCAATGCGGGTGTCGTGGAAATGCTCGACGCGGTAATCGCTTTGGCGCAGGGCACCTTCCCTTACGACCCCCGTCGACCCACGATTCTTCCGGACCACGAGCCTGTGCTCGCCGAACTCATTGCAGAGGTTTCGCAGCACGTGCCCAGTCCCTATCCTGTTGATTGGATTGCAGTGAAGCTGCTGGAGGGTGACGAGGAGATACTGGCGCTGATGGAAAGGGTGCTGCCTGCTGAGGTTTGGGCAGAGGTCTCGCGTACCCTGCTGCATCACGAGGATGCCGTTCTGGACGTCGCGGGGGCCCGCTATGCCTGGATTGGGCGGATGATCAGAGCTGCGGTGGTGCGTCCTCGCGTCGGTGTGATGGGCTTCACCAGCCGGCTGGATAAGGTCTTGACGCATCCGTTCTGGGGTCTGCTGGCCCTTATGTCCATCCTGGGACTGGTCTTCGCCCTGACCTATGCTATTGGAACCCCCTTGCAGGGCTGGTTGGAAGGCGTGCTGGAGGTGTTTGGCGAGCAAGTCAATGGGGGACTGCGCGCTGTAGGCTCGCCATCCTGGATCGCCGATTTGCTTTCCGACGGGTTGATTGGGGGTGCCGGGATGGTGATTACGTTTGTGCCGATTCTGGCCATCTTCTTTGCCACCCTTGGTGTGCTTGAGGATACGGGATATATGGCGCGGGCTGCGTACGTGACCGATCGTTTTATGCATATGATGGGGCTGCACGGGAAGAGCTTTATGCCGCTGCTGTTGGGCTTCGGCTGTAATGTCCCATCCGTGTTGGGGGCGCGTATCATTGATGGAGAACGGCCGCGGCTGCTGACCATTCTCCTGGCGCCGCTGGTGCCCTGTGCTGCTCAATTGGCGGTTATCACGGTGCTAGGGGCTATGTTCTTCGGCAATGCGGCAGGTGTGGTTCTCTGGGCCCTGGTGACAGTCAACCTGGCTGTGCTCGCGGTTATGGGGATCTTGCTGAATCGCTGGGTCTTGCGCGGCGAGCAAGCCGTGTTCATTATGGAGCTGCCGCTCTACCATCTGCCGAACTTGCGCACCATCGGACTGTATGTGTGGCGCAACATGCTGGCATTTCTCCAGAAAGCCGGGGGCATCATCCTTGCCGCCTCGCTGGTCGTATGGGTGCTCTCCTACCTGCCCGCAGGGGGTGACGTGACGCAGAGTTACCTGGCGATGCTGGGGCAAGCCCTGGAGCCTGTTGGGCGGCTGATGGGCTTACCATGGCCGGTTCTGGTCGCGCTGCTGACCAGCTTCGTGGCCAAGGAAAATATGATCGCGACGCTCGCAGTGCTTTACGGCGATCTGGGAGCCACCCTGCCCGCGCTACTCTCCTGGCCCTCGGCGCTGGCGCTGCTGGTCGTGCAAATGCTTTTCGTGCCCTGTGTGGCTACCGTGGCGGCGATGAAACAGGAGTCGGGCTCTTGGCGATGGACGGCGATCGGCGTGGGGCTGTTGTTGGTGCTTTCGCTCGCAGCCGGCATTCTGGTCTATCAGGTTGGCACGTCGATAGCAGGGATCTAGGCGTGTTACAGCAGATTCTTGGGTTGATTCTCGCCGGGCAGGTGGGGACGCCGCGCCAGTTGGCAGAGCATCTGCAAGTATCTGAGGCGTTGGTGCGTCAGATGATCGATCAGTTGGTGGCCAATGGGTATCTGGAGGAGGCGCGTATGTGCGGAGCTGGGTGCGGGGGCTGCGCTGTGCAGGTGGTCTGTGGTCCTGACCGCGATCCGCGGCTTTGGTCATTGACCGGCAAGGGCCGTCGCGCCGCGATAGGTTAGGATCCCGGAAGTGGCCGGTCTTTGGGGATGAAAAAAGCCGGGACGCGAATTCACGCGTCCCGGCTCTGCATCTAGCCAGCAGATGCGGTTGGTGATTTAGTACATTCCGCCGCCGGGGCCGGCCGGAGCGGGAGCTCTCTCGGGCTCGGGAATGTCGGTGATCAGTGCCTCGGTGCTGAGGACCATCCCAGCCACGGAGGCGGCGTTAAGCAGCGCGCCCTTGGTCACCTTGGCGGGATCGATGATGCCGGCCTCGAGCATGTCGACGTACTCGCCGCTCATCACGTCAAATCCCATGTGCAAATTCCCGGTCTGCTCTTGTCTGCGGCGAACCTCGGAGAGGATTACGGCCCCATCCTCGCCGGCATTCTCGGCAATCCGGCGGATAGGCGCGAGTAGCGCCTTGCGCAAGATGGTAACACCGGTCTGCTCGTCAGCATAGGTCATCTCGAACCCATCCAGAGCACTGATTGCGTTGACCAGAGCCACGCCACCACCGGGCACGATGCCCTCCTCAACAGCGGCGCGGGTCGCGCTCAGCGCGTCCTCAACACGGTGCTTCTTTTCCTTCAGCTCGGTCTCAGTCGCCGCGCCCACGCGGATAATGGCGACGCCGCCGGCCAACTTCGCCAGACGCTCCTGGAGCTTCTCGCGGTCATAGTCAGAGGTGGAGTGTTCCGTTTCGGTCTTGATCTGCTCGATGCGACCCTGGATCATCCGGTCGTCACCCTGACCACCGACGATTGTCGTGTCGTCTTTGGTGCTGATGACCTTGTCGGCGCGTCCCAGATCCTCGAGGGTGGCGCCCTCCAGCTTGCGACCCTGCTCCTCGGTAATGACGGTGGCGCCGGTCAGGACTGCGATGTCCTGCAACATAGCCTTGCGGCGGTCGCCAAAGCCAGGGGCTTTGAGGGCCAGGCCCGTCAACAGGCCGCGCAGCTTGTTCACGACCAAGGTGGCGAGTGCCTCGCCATCCACATCCTCGGCGATAATGACCAGGTTGCGGGCACCCTTCTGCACCAGCTTCTCCAAGATCGGGACCAGGTCCTGAGCAGCGGAGATCTTCTTGTCGTAAATCAGGATGTAGGCATCCTCGATGACGGCTTCCATCGTGTCAGGGTTGGTGACGAAGTAGGGGCTGATGTAGCCGCGGTCGAATTGCATACCCTCAACGTACTCGGTCTCGAACTCCAGACCCTTCGACTCTTCAACTGTGATCACGCCGTCTTTGCCGACCTTGTCCATCACGTCCGCGATCAGCTCGCCGATCTGAGGATCTTGGGCCGAGATGGAAGCAACGCTGGCGATGTTTTCCTTCGTATTAACCTCAATCGAGCCTTCAGCAATGGCGTTGGCGACCTTGTCTGCCGCTTCCAGAATCCCGCGCTTGAGCAGCATCGGATTTGCACCGGCCGCAACATTCTTCATACCCTCTTCGATCAGTACGTGAGCCAGAAGGGTGGCGGTAGTGGTGCCATCGCCGGCGATATCGTTGGTCTTGGTGGCTGCTTCCTTAAGAAGCTGCGCGCCCATATTCTCGAAGGGATCTTCGAGCTCGATTTCCTTGGCTACGGTAACACCATCGTGGGTGATGGTGGGGGAACCCCATTTCTTATCCAGCGCAACATTGCGGCCCTTGGGTCCCAATGTGGTGACGACGGCATTTGAGAGCACATCCATACCGCGCTTAAGTCCTGTACGCGCTTCAGTTCCGAACTGTAACTGCTTGGCCATATTTATCTTACTCCTTGTGGGAAATGGTTCAAAAGCTAGCGTGTTGCCCTTATAGTAGATGCAGCGTTTCGAACTGTAACTACTCTTCGATCACGCCGAGAATATCGTCAACGCGCAAGATCAACATCTCCTTGCCATCGCGAGTCTTGAACGTGGTGCCAGCATACTTGGCGTAGATGACCAGGTCACCGTTCTGTGGGCCAACAACTTTGCCATCTTCATTCTCGATCTCGACGTCGGGGCCGACGGCGAGAACATGGCCCTGCTGCGGCTTCTCTTTAGCGGTGTCGGGAAGTACCAACTGGCCACCCGCAAAGGTCATCTCATCTTCATCCGAGGGTTCAACGATGACACGATCACCAAGGGGTCGAATCTTTACGCTCATACCTTACCTCCATTGTGAATAATGGTTTGTGACGTTTAGCACTCTTGTTGATTGACTGCTAACTCGACTATGATAATAACACGGTTCGGGAGGGTTGTCAAGCACTCTCGGGGTGAGAGTGCTAATCTCTAATGCGATTCTTATATGGCGCCGAGGAGGTCCGGTGGGCGGCAGACTCGGTTGCGGTTCACAGGGAGGACTCGTCGTTCGGGTGGCTTTATGTTTGGGCGGTCGCCGAGCCTTTAGGGGATGAGGACCGGTATCAACGGGAACTCATGGATCGACGTCGCGATTAAGAGTTCCCGGCGACCTGTTGCTTAAGCGTTTCTATCAGCAGCTTGTATTCGGTCTCGTGGATGCGCGTTTCCAGAGACTCGAGTGTATCCTCGGGCTCGATTGGAACCTCTGCTTGGGCTAGCACGGGTCCTGCGTCCACAGCCTCATCCGGCACCAGGTGGACCATGACGCCGGTGCGATCGATCTCGCCGCGCTGGTAGGCATCCAGGGCATGCTCGATGGCGTCTGTACCGGGAAAGGCGCCAGGCAGCGCGGGATGCAGGTTGAGAATGCGGGCGGGGTAGTGCCGTATAAAGGCCTGGGTGAAGATGTGCATCCACCCGGCAAGGACCACCCATTCGGCGTCGAAGCTTTGCACGATACGCGCGAGCGCCGCGTCATAATCCTCGCGCGGGCGTCCGGCTTTGCTGTAAGGCAGGAGCGGGAAGTAGACCAGGGGAATGCCGTGCTGGATCGCGCGCTTGTTGCCGTAAGCTTCACGGCGGTTGGAGACCACCAGGGTGATCTCGAGGCCGGGCAAGTCGCCCGCCGCGATAGCGTCGATGATCGCCTGGAGATTCGTCCCACTTCCTGAGATAAGGGCCGCGATGCGTGTCATAGATGCGCTACTCCTTTTGAGAAGCCGCCAGATGGATCACGTCCCGATGTCGGCGGCGCTGAAGCTGGGAGCCAGCTTCGCGATCTGCTCAAGCCACGCCGTGTACCGGTTGAACGAGAAGGGTGGAGTGCCCAAGAGATAATGGTTGCCGTACTCTCGACCGTCGAGATGCCATGAGATCAGGAAGAGCCGTTGGTCGCTATGCGAGACGCGAATGCTTCCCACCTCGGCATTGCTGTTGGCGCCGGCGGCAAAGGGGCCGGCGAGCAGCGTCTCTCCTGTCTCCGCGTCCCAGATACGATACTCACCCCTGGCGTCTTGTCGACTGTCATTGCCCGCCACGACCCGGACGTGCCACGCCTTGGGCTCATCGATAATCAGACAAACCGGTTGCTGCACGCGCTTAATGTAAGGGTAGGCAAGCTTCTTCGCGAAATAGTAATCGACGATGGCATCCGAGAACTGGGGCCAGCCATCCATAAGATTCCACCAGATCACGCCGGTCCGGCGCCACTTCTTGAGGCGGGTCATTTCGATGAAGTATTTCTTCGCCTCAGCCTGTGAGATCTGGGAGGCCACGATGAAGGTCTCCAAGTCCTCGGGCTCGAAACCAAACAGCTCCTTGATCTGCTGGGCCATCAACTCAACGCGGTACTGGCGTTGGTCGTCGCGTCCGGCGGGGGCCGTGCAGTGCGTGATCCACTGGTCGTTCTCCTGCCAGGGCCAGAGGTGGTCCTCCTCAATGAACTGCCGGATCGAGGAGAGGTTGGGGCATCCGTGATAGCCTATTTCACTGACGAAGTGGGCCGTGTGATGGGTGTAGAACGAACTCTTGTAATAGTCTCTGGGACCCCAGAGATGCTGCTCGGGTGTCAAGCTGCTGTCACCCCCGGCGGCGGCGAGCGGCGAGATGTAAGGGGAGCTGGGCAGGTAGTGCCGGTGCGGATCGGCCTGGAAGACGGCTCCTGGGAGTGTCTCTCGCGTGAGCCGGTTCTGCGCGGGCTCGCGGTAAAGCATATCGCATTCGTTGTCCCCGCACCATAGTACAATCGAGGGGTGGGAGCGCAGTTTGCGCACCACTGAGACCGCTTCCTCCCGTATCCGGGCATGAAATTCGGGCGTCTGGGGATAGCGAGCACAGGCCATCGAGAAGTCTTGCCAGACCATAATGCCGTGATGGTCGCAGAAGTCGTAGAAGGCATGGTCTTCGTAGACATTGCCTCCCCAGCAGCGGATGATATTGCAGCCGAGATCCGCCGCCATCTCCAGAATACGGGGAACGCGGTCGGCATCGCGGCTGTGGAATGCGTCGGCGGGAACCCAGTTCGTTCCCTTGCAGAGGATGGGGACCCCGTTGACCTTGAAGAGGAACTCTCCCAAGTGCTCGTGTGTCCCCCCCTGTGCCGGTGTGATTTCTGTACGGATAAGTTCCACGGTGCGAATACCCGCACAGACGGTGCGCTCGGTGAGTAGCGTATCCCCGGCTAGAAGCTGCACGGTCATCTCGTAGAGATTGGGTTCGCCATATCCGGCAGGCCACCAGAGCTGAGGATAGGGGATGTCGAATGTAAGGGTGCCGGCTTTGAAGCGTGCAGGCTGCTTGATGTCGAAGTTGGACTCACCGCAGCGTCCCATCACGCGCACATAGAGACGGTCGAGTACCTCGGGATCTGTCTCGGTCCGGAAAAAGAGGCTGACGGTAGCACGCTCGGGTGTGAGAGCTTGCGTGGAGAAGGTGAGTTCCCTAATCTCGTGGGGTTCGTGGATGAGTAATTCCACCGAGCGCCAGAGACCCGCCGAGAGTGCGCGCGGCATGATGTCCCAGCCGAAGCTGTGGGCGGCTTTCCGCAGCCAGAGCCGGTCCTCTCCGAACCCCCACGTCTCCATGGATGGATCCATCTCATAGCCCAACGCCGTCAGCAGGGGAGAAGCAAGCCGGACCGTCAGGATATTGGGGCCCTCTGCATGCAGTCTCTCGCTGACGTCGAACCGGTGCTCGATGAGTGCGTTCTCTGAACTGCCGAGGAATTCCCCGTTGAGCCAGTAGGTGGCGATGCAGTCGACCCCGTGGAAGACCAGTTCCGTTCGCCGTCCGACCGCCACGGGCGGCGTCTCGAAGGTGCGTTGATACCACCACTCATAGAGTTCGTAGGGACGCAGTTTTTCGATGTTGTTCCCAAAGAACGGGTCCGGGAGTCGTCCCGCGCGTATGAGGTCGAGCTCCACGTTGCCGGGTACCTGACCCGGGCAGCTCGCGGCATGCTGCTGGGCGAGCTCCTCCGGTCCGTGCACCGGACTCTCCCGCTCGGCGAAGCCGTAAAGGGTCCACTCACCATCCAAGGAGTTTGTTTTCACGCTACGTCGCTCCTATGTGCTAGAACGTCACGAGAGGACCAGCAGCCTCGTGAGCGGTGGCTTCACCGATGACGATGAGCTCGGGCAGCGCGGCCCGTGCCCGGTCTACCTCTGCGGCTGCGACGATCACCACAAACCCGATACCCATATTGAAAATGCGATACATCTCTTCGTCGCGAACTTGGCCCTGCGCTTGAATCAGACGGAAGATCGCGGGCACCTCCCACGCAGTGCGGTCGATGGCAGCTCCAACGCCGTCGGGCAGTGCCCTCGGGATATTCTCGATGTAGGCCCCTCCGGTGAGATGCGACATCGCTTTGATCGGAATATTCACGGCCCAGAGCCTCTCAATTTCAGCCAGGTAGGGGCGGTGGGGTGCCAGCAGCGCTTCGCCGAGAGGTTCGTTGAGTTCTGATGGGACCGTCTCCCAGCCTAGCGGCTCAAGCACCTTTCGTGCCAGGGAGAAACCATTGGTGTGAAGACCGGATGAGGGCAGCCCGAGCAGGATATCGCCAGGGCGGACCCTACTTTCATTGAGCAATTCGTCCCGGTCGACCCAACCCACCATAGTGCCCACGAGATCGAAGGCGCCAGGACGATAGACGCCGGGCATCTCGGCGGTTTCACCCCCAATAAGGACACAGCCAACCGCTTTGCAGGCGGCTGCGCACCCACCGACAACCGTGGCAATCTGGACAGGGTCGAGCTTTGCCGCGGCAATGTAATCGAGGAACAGCAGGGGACGCGCGCCTTGTACCAGGATGTCATTGACACAGTGATTAACGATGTCGTGTCCTACCGTGTCATAGATGCCCAACGCCTCGGCAATCATCGTCTTGGTCCCGACGCCGTCGGTGGTCGCCACAAGCACGAGATCGTGGGCCCGCGCCAACGCCTCAACGGAAATCGAGCCTCCGAAGGCACCGATGCCGCCCAGCACCTCAGGGGTATAGGTTTCCCGCACGGCGTCTTTCATCAGAGCGACCGCGCGCTCTCCGGCGTTGATATCTACGCCGGCGCGTGCGTAAGCGTCGGCGGGGGGCGCTGAGATGGCCCTGACGGGCATAGACTCACGGGGTGGGTTGAGCGCGATATCGTTCCTGTAATGCATCCCGTCAAAGTGCACCCGGTTTGTGCCTATGTACGCGCATCGCCGTGCTTCCTCCAGCGTCGGGCCCACACAGGTAACCGCGAGGACGCGTCCTCCCGCCGTAACAATAGTGTCATCATGCTTACGGGTTCCGGCATGAAAGAGAGTGACGCCAGCTGCGCCGGCTTCATCTAGCCCGCCAATGTGTCTTCCGGTTTCATAGGCTTCGGGGTAACCCTCTGAAGCGAGCACCACGCCGACGTTGTAGCCGCTATGCCAGCGGATGGGGAGCGATCGGAGATTCCCGCCAATGCATGCCAGCATAATGTCCACTAGATCCGTCTCGAGCAAGGGTAGTAACAGCTGCGTCTCAGGATCGCCGAACCGCGCATTGAACTCCAGAACCTGTGGTCCGCTATCGGTAAGCATCAGTCCGGCGTAGAGAATGCCGACATAGGGCGTGCCGCGGCGGACCATACCATCAACGGTCGGTTGCAGGACTTCTGCCATCACCCTCTCGATTAAGGGCGGAGTCATGATATTGGAGGGGGCATAGCCGCCCATCCCCCCCGTGTTGAGGCCCCTGTCGCCATCCAATGCGCGTTTATAGTCCCGCGCAGGGAGCAGGGGCACGATGGCGGATCCGTCGGAGAACGCGAGCAGCGAGACCTCTTCGCCCTCGGCGCGCT
>SLDA01000208.1 GCA_007125545.1 Thermoflexales bacterium
ACTGCCAGGATCTCGACCACAGCGTCCGGCGCAATCATCAAGACGTTGTCACGGATGGCGTTGATCTGCCGGCAGACCAGCTCCCGCGGCACGCCGGGCGGGGCATAGGTGGTGAACACCGCATTCCGCGTCTCCGGCGTGATCATCGTGCGCCGGTCGGGTCCGTAGATGATGCTCGACAGGATCCCTTCGGCGTCGGCGATGACCATATCACCCGCTTTGAGCGCCTGCTCATGCCCGTTGATGCGGACATAGCTCTCGCTGCCCTCCGCCACATCTACATACAAAGGAAGCGTGACAGCGTCCCAGTCATGGCCCGCCGTCAGCAGCAGATAGGCGAGCTCGGCCATAAACATTGCTTCCACCAGAGCCGCGGCTCGGGGAATGTCCCGTTCCTTGAGCGCCACGGACTCTAGCTGATGCTGCACGTGATACGTCTTTTTGAAGCCCTTATAATAGGCGTTGTACGCCTCGATCGTGGGATGCGCTTTGATGCCGGCCCGGCCCAGGCAGCTGAAGCGGTCGCGGAGTTCGCGTTCCAGACGTGCCTTTTCGGCCTCCAACGGCGGGCAACTCTCGGGATTGCGGACATCGTGCATCACGAGAATGCCAACGTATGCGTCAGGATAGGTGGCTCTCCAGCGCTCTGTCAGCTCTAGCATTGTGCCGCTCTATTTTCCTTCCAACAATCCGTACTCGACACCATCCTTCAGGGCGATCCAACTGGCCTCGATGATGTTCGCCGAGGCGCCTACCGTGGTCCACCGCCGTGTGCCGTTCTGCATATCAATCATTACGCGGGTGGTAGCGGCGGTGCCGGCCTCACTGTCAAGGATATGCACCTTGTAGTCTGCCAGCTCGAATTCGGCGATGCGCGGGTAGACGGGGACCAACGCCTTACGCAACGCCTGGTCCATAGCGTTAACGGGACCATTGCCCTCTGCCGCCGTATGGAACACCTGATCGCCCGCGCTTACCTTCACCGTGGCTTCGGCCAACAGACCGCGCCCGTCACGGTGCTCCACGATGGTCATAAAGTCAATAAGTTCGAAGGGCGGTGTATAGCCTGCACGAGAGCGGTGCAGCATCATTTCCACCGACGCTTCGGCGCCCTCGAAGGTGAAGCCGCGGTATTCCATTTCCTTGATCTGCTCCAGAACCTGGGGCAGGTCTTGCAGCTCCTTCTGATCCAGTCCCATCTCCTCGGCCTTGCTCAGTAGGTTACCACGCCCGGAAAGCTCTGAGATCACGACGCGTGACTCGTTTCCTACCTTCTCCGGATCGACGTGCTGGTAGCTGAGCAGATTCCTGCGCATCGCGGCGACGTGAATACCGCCCTTGTGTGCGAAGGCGCTAATACCCACGTAGGGCGCGTGCCGGTCGGGCGGTTGGTTCGCGATGGAGGTCACGGCACGGGCCACATAGGTTAGGCGCGCGAGCTGTCCCTCAGGCAGCGGCCTGAGCCCCATCTTCAGCTCCAACGAGGGAATGATCGTGCAGAGGTTGGCGTTACCGCACCGCTCCCCATAGCCATTCATGGTGCCCTGGACGTGGACGGCACCTGCTTGCACAGCCGCCAGCGTATTTGCGACCGCTACCCCGCCGTCGTTGTGAGCGTGAATGCCCAGCACAGTGTCGGGCAGGCTGTCGCGAACCTCTTCGACGATCTGCTGAATCTCCCAGGGCATAGTCCCGCCGTTGGTGTCACAAAGACAGACCAGGTCGGCGCCCCCTTCTACGGCAGCCTGGAGGGTCTGAAGTGTGTACTCCGGATCGGCCTTATAGCCATCGAAGAAGTGCTCGGCATCGTAGATGACCTCTCTGCCCTGGGCCTTCAGGTAAGCAGTGCTCTCACGAATCATGCGCAGGTTTTCCTCGCCTGTCGTGCGTAGCACATCCGCGACGTGTAGAGTCCAGCTCTTGCCGACCAGGGCCACAGTGGGTGTCTCCGCCGCCACCAGTGCCTGGATGTTGGCATCATCTTTGGGGTGTGTGCCCACACGGCAGGTGCTACCGAAAGCCGTGATGCGAGCTTGCTTCAGGTCCAGCGTCTGAACTCGCTCGAAGTAAGCCACGTCCTTTGGATTGGAGCCGGGCCACCCGCCCTCAATGTAGTGCACGCCCAGCTCGTCCAGCAACTGGGTAATCCTGAGCTTGTCCTCTACGGAGAGGGAGATGCCCTCAGCCTGCGTGCCGTCTCGAAGCGTGGTGTCATATAGCCAGATCTGTGATCCTTCCATTGCCCTTCTCACTTTCCTTGTCCCTGACATGCTCTCTCTACCGGAAGACCCTGCCCTTTACCCTTACCCTATCCTTCCGCGGAAGCTAACTGTGCTCGCGTATAGGGAATCAACCCGCCTGCCTGGATAATCTTCATAATGAAAGGCGGGAAGGGTGACGTTGTGTAGCTCTTGTCCAGTCGTGTGTTGGTAATGCGTCCCGCTTCCAGGTCTATCACCATTTCATCACCGTCCTCCGCCTCGCGCGACGCCTCCGGGCAGACAATGATGGGCAAGCCGATGTTGATTGCGTTCCGGTAAAAGATGCGCGCGAAGCTCTCCGCGACCACACACGTAATCCCCGCCCCTTTTATAGCCAGGGGCGCGTGCTCGCGCGAGGAGCCACAGCCGAAGTTCTCACCCCCCACGATGATATCTCCAGCCTCCACCTCTGTGGCGAAGCGCGGGTCGATGTCTTCCATACAGTGTCGGGCTAACTCCTCTGCCGTCGACATGTTCAGGTAGCGTGCGGGGATGATGACGTCGGTGTCAATGTTGTCGCCGTATTTCCAGACGCGCCCCCGCAGTCGACCGCCCAGTGTCTTGCCGTCCGTGCTCATATCTACACCTCCTCCGGGCTGCTGATATGTCCGGTCAATGCAGAAGCCGCCGCCACCGCTGGACCGCTGAGATAAACTTCGCTATCCGTGTGGCCCATTCGGCCCCGGAAGTTGCGGTTCGTCGTACTCACAGCGCGCTCGCCGGCAGCCAAAATACCCATATAGCCGCCCAAACATGGCCCGCAAGTGGGTGTGCTGACGACCGCACCGGCTTCGATAAAGGCCTCGATCAAACCCTCACGCAGGGCATCCAGATAGACTTGCTGCGTGCCGGGGATCACGATGCAGCGCACGTCGCGATTTACCTGCTTCCCCTTGAGGAGGCCCGCAGCGATGCGCAGATCCTCCAGCCGCCCATTCGTACATGAGCCGATGACCGCTTGATCGATACGCACCTCACCGACCTCCGAGATCGGCCGTGCATTCTCCGGCAGATGCGGAAGGGCCACTTGGGGCTCGATCGTGGAGGCGTCGATTTCTATCACCTCGGCTACCGGCGCGTCGGGATCGGATGCGAAAACCTGGTAAGGGCGCTTGGCACGCCCAGCAACGTAGCTCTCCGTACTGGCGTCCACGGCGAAGAGGCCTGCCTTGGCGCCCGCTTCGATCGCCATGTTTGCCATGGTGAATCGACCTGCCATTGACAGTGCGTCGATCGCGGGACCTGTGAACTCCATCGCCTGGTAGAGCGCACCGGACACGCCGATCATGCCGATCGTGTACAGGATCAGGTCTTTGCCGCCGACCCACGGTTGGAGTGTGCCCGTATACACGAAGCGCTTGGTCTCCGGCACCCGCATCCAGATGCGTCCGGTCGCCATGGCCACAGCGATATCCGTAGATCCCATACCGGTGGCGAAGGCACCCAACGCACCATAGGTGCAGGTGTGCGAGTCGGCGCCTACCACCACATCGCCGGGCAGCACGAGGCCTTGCTCGTGCAGGAGTACGTGCTCGATGCCCATTTGGCCCACGTCGTAGTGGTGCGGTAGGTCTTGCTCGCGGGCGAAGCGGCGCATCAGGGCGCACTGCTCTGCCGATTTGATATCCTTATTCGGCGCGAAATGATCCGCGACCAACACGACTTTGTCGGGATCGAAGACCCGCTCCACCCCCAGCTTCTCAAACTCGCGCAGCGAGATGGGAGCGGTGATGTCGTTGGCAAGCACGATGTCCACGTTGACCTCAATCAGGTCCCCGGGGCTTAGCTCGGGCACCGAGTCGCTGTGCGACGGGTCGTAGACGTGATGCGCGATGATCTTCTCAGCCAGGGTCTGTGCCACAGGTGCCTCCCTAACTCTGATCAGGGCGCTTTGCCCCGGATGGTTGCTCAACGTCTTCGGCACCGATTTCGGACGGGTCCGCCCGCAACAGGCCTTCGTTGTCCCAGTGCAACGACCATCCGCAGGGCTGTGGGAACGACTCCCAGTTACGCTTCTCCCTGGCGGTTGTCTCGCGCCCCGTGTTGGGCGCAATCGACTCCGTAATTTGCAACACGCACTTGCTATTCATCACTCCAACCTCCCCCTTGTGCTGTCTGACCTGGCTAAGCTTGACTTCCTGATTGCGCAGCAGCCGGCGACGCAGAACCGGCGGGCGCCGGCTTCCCCTCTGCCCTCTCTGACTCGCGCCGGGCTGCGATCAAACGATTCAATGCAAACATATACGCCTTGGCACTTGCAACGATGATATCATTGTCGGCGCCGTGTCCGCTGAAGACGGTTCGTCCACCCGACTTCCCGTCGCCATTGACGGGATCGGCGGCTTGAATTCGGATGGTTACGCGCCCCACCGCATCGATTCCCTCCGTAATGGCCTCGATCGAGAATTCGATCAACTCGTTGGGCTCGCCGATCACACGGTTGATCGCGCGGTAGATCGCATCAACCGGGCCGGTGCCATGGTCGGCGTCACAGTGAACCTCACCATCCGGACCCTTGATGCGCACCGTTGCGGTCGGAATGCTGTGATCGCCGCACGAGATTTGGACGTGCTCCAGATGATAGGTCTCGGTGAAGAACTTCTCGGCCTCGTCCGAGACAATCGCTTCGAGATCGCGGGTCTCTACCGTCTTCTTTTTATCCGCGACTTGCAGGAACCTATGATAGACCTTCTCGAACTTGGCGTCATCCAGGTGATATCCTAACTCGGCCAGCCGGTGACGCAGCCCATGACGTCCCGATCGTGCCGAGAGGATGATCTCCGAGTCGGGCACCCCGACTTCGCGCGGGTTGATGATCTCGTAGGTCGTGCGTTCTTTTAGGACACCGTCCTGATGAATGCCCGAGGAGTGCGCGAAGGCATTTGATCCGATGATAGCCTTGTTGGGCTGCACAGGGATGCCGGTCAGGCTGCTCACGAGCCGGCTGACCGGATAGAGTCGGGTCGCATCGAAGTCGATCTCGACCGGGTAAACGTCCTTGCGCGTACGGAGGGCCATCACGACCTCCTCCAACGAGGCGTTGCCTGCGCGCTCCCCGATTCCGTTGACCGTGACTTCTACCTGGCGCGCGCCGTTGCGTACGCCCGCGAGGGTGTTCGCCGTCGCCATACCCAGGTCGTTGTGGCAGTGTACTGAGACGACTGCGCGATCGATGTTGGGAACGTTACTCATAATTCCCCGTATCAGCGCGCCGAACTCCTCCGGTGTCGTGTACCCCGTAGTGTCTGGGATATTGACGACGGTGGCGCCGGCGGTGATCACAGCTTCCAGCACCTGGTAAAGGTAGAGGGGATCGGCCCTTCCCGCATCCTCGGCATAGTATTGCACATCGTCGACATATTGCTTGGCGAGTCTTACGGCGTTGACGCCCATCTCCAACGCCCCCTCACGCGTGGTGCGGAGCTTGGATCGCACGTGGACGTCGGACACGCCGAGTCCTGTATGGATACGTGGATTCGCGGCTCCCTTCAGCGCTTCCGCCGCCGCCTCGATATCCTCGCGGCGCGCGCGCGTAAGGCCGCAGATGGTGCAGTTGCGAATCTCACGGGAGATGTGCTGCACCGCTCGGAAGTCACCGGGTGACGAGATCGGAAAACCCGCCTCGATTACCCCAACGCCCATCGCCTCAAGCACGCGAGCAATCTCGACCTTCTCCTCGACGTTCAACGCCGCGCCCGGTGATTGCTCCCCGTCTCGCAGTGTGGTGTCGAAGACGATGATACGGTTACTAATGCCAACCCCACTCTCATCCATGATTCCGTGCTCCTCTCCTCGCAGTCTCGATCTGAACTGAGTTGCCGGTTATCAGCTCAATGTCTCAAGTCGAACCCAGCCTCGATAACCTAGTCGCCGCCCTTCCAATTCTCGGGCCGCAGCGAGCGTACTGCAGCGCCGGCTTGCCACATCTCCGACTCTCGCATCTCGCGCAGCTCCTCCTCCAACTTTTCCCTGTAATCCGGGGCGCTGTTCGCCTCAAGCACGATGCGCGTTTCCTCGCCCGTGACCACGCTCTCATAGAGCGCGTCGAAGACCGGCACGACTGCCTCGCGGAAGGGATGCCGCCAATCCAGAGCGCCGCGCTGCGCCGTGGTGCTGCAGTTCGCATACATCCAGTCCATACCGTTCCGGTCGACTAAGCGGATCAGGCTCTGGGTCAGCTCCTCGACCGTTTCATTGAAAGCTTCGCTGGGACTATGACCGTGCTTGCGCAGCAGGTTGTACTGGGCTTCCATAATGCCCGCGAGTGCGCCCATCAGTACGCCGCGCTCGCCGGTCAGGTCGCTGTGCACCTCACCCTCGAACGTCGTCGGAAAGAGATAGCCCGAGCCGATAGCGATGCCTACCGCGATGGTGCGCTCTGTGGCGCGTCCGGTGAAGTCCTGGTGAACGGCAAAGCTGCTGTTGATCCCGCTGCCCGCGAGGAAATTGGCGCGCACGCTCGTGCCCGATCCCTTTGGCGCAACCAGAATGACATCAACGTTGTCGGGTGGCACTACACCGGTCTGATCGCCATAGACGATTGAGAAGCCGTGCGAGAAGTAGAGGGCATCCCCCTCCTTCAGATGCGACTGGAGCCGTGGCCAGGTCATCGTCTGGGCCGCATCCGACACAAGGTACTGGATAATCGTGCCCCGGTCTGTGGCTTCCTCCAGGTCGAAGAGCGTCTCGCCCGGGACCCAGCCGTCGCCAACGGCCTTATCCCACGCCGCCTGATCGCCCTTCCACTGCCCGACGATCACGGAAATCCCGTTGTCGCGCATATTGAGCGCCTGCGCCGGGCCCTGCACCCCGTAACCGAGCACGGCCACGACCTCATCCTTCAACACTTCGCGCGCCTTCTCCAGCGAGAACTCTTCCCGTGTTACGACGTCCTCGACGACGCCCCCAAAGTTGATCTTGACCATAATGCTCCTCCCTCTCCTCGTATTAAGTGCGTTCTATTAATGACTCAAACTGCCTCGGAAAAACCAGATCCTTCACCGGCTGGGGCCGCTCGCAATCCGCATGCGATCCTATGCAGGCCGGCTTCGCATCCTTCATCTCTGGCCCCCTTGCCTCTTCCTACTCGCTGGGACCACTCCCGCGTGCCATCGCTACCCGGCCCGTGCGCACCATCTCGACGATGCCATAGGGGCGTAGCACATCGACCAGACCGTTGATCTTCTCGTCGGTGCCGGTCACCTCAATCATCAGCGTCTTGAGCGCCACATCCACGACACGCGCGCGGAAGGTTTCCACAATTTGCAGCACCTCGGCACGGGTTCCGCCTCCATTGGCACTGACCTTAATCAACGCCAGGTCTCGCATCACGGATGGAGCTTCGGTCACGTCCTCGACGTGTAGCACGTTGACCAGCTTGTACAGATTCTGAACCACCTTCTGAGTATCCGTACGCGTGCTGTCGACGACGATAGTCATCCGGCTCACACCCTCCTGTTCTGTGTGTCCCACTGTCAGACTCTCGATGTTGAAAGCGCGACGTCGAAATAGGCTGGCGACCCGGTTAAGCACGCCGGGTTTATCTTCGACCAGGGCGATCAGTGTACTGTGCATCTTTCTCCTCCCCTTTTCCCTTGCTGTTTTTGGCGACGGTGTTACGACGTCGCCTTCTGTCTAGTCCTCGGAGCCTGTCCTGCGCTCGGGTCGCCGGATCATCTCATCCAATGCTGCGCCCGCCGGTACCATAGGATACACGTTGCCCTCTTCCCCTGTCTCCACGATGCGGAACTCAACGAAGGTTGGGCCGTCATGCTTGCGCGCCTCTTCGACGGCTTGCCGGGCTTCCGATCTCGTTTCCGCGCGCCAGGCGGGGATCCCGTAAGCCTCAACCAGCTTCACGAAGTCCGGGTTAACTAACGGCGTGGCCTCGTATCGGCTGTCGTAGAAGAACTCTTGCCATTGGCGCACCATACCCAGGTGGTTGTTATTGGAGAGCGCGATGTGGATCGGCAGTTTCTCCTGAATGATCGTTCCCAGATCGTGCATCGTCATCTGGAATCCTCCGTCACCGGCGACAACCCACACCTCGCGATCCGGCTGTCCGAATTTGGCGCCGATCGCGGCGGGCAATCCGAATCCCATCGTGCCGAGCCCTCCCGATGTGACTACGGAGTGGGGCACATCGTTCAAGTAATATTGGGCCGTCCACATTTGGTGCTGGCCCACATCGCTGACGATGATCGCTTGGCCATCGGTGGTCTCCCAGATATCATTGATGAAGTGCGCGGCGACCAGTGCGGAGGAGTCAAGGTTTCCGTTCTCGGGCCGCCTCAGTATATCGCGCCGGCGGCTGTCTGCTCGCCAGTCAGCGACCATATTGAGCCACGTCTCGTGGGTGCGTGGTTCGACTTGCGGTAGTAGCTGCTCCAACACGAGCTTCAGATCGCCAAGAATCGGCACGTCCACTGTTACGACCTTGTTGAGTTCCGCGGCATCGGCATCGACGTGGATGCGCTTGGCCGAAGGAGAATAAGCTGCCAGTTTTCCGGTCACCCGATCATCAAAGCGCATTCCGAAGGCCAGAATCAGGTCGGCCTCCTGGATGGCCTTGTTGACGAACGCCTCGCCGTGCATACCCATCAGGCCGAGAGCCAGGGGGTGCGACTCCGGGAAGCCGCCTTTGCCGAGAAGGGTCAGGCCCACCGGCGTGTTCGTCTTCTCCACGTACGTCATCAGTTCCTGCATTGCCCCCGACATCAGCACACCCTGCCCGGCCAGAATCACGGGCCGCTCGGCTGCATTGATCAGTTGGGCCGCTTTCCTGACCAACTCCGAGTCCCCGGAGCTGCTTGGGCGGTAGCCTGGCAGGTTGACCGGATCCTCAGGCGCGACAAAGTCTGTCTCTGCCATCTGAACATCCTTCGGCAGGTCGATAAGCACCGGGCCCGGGCGACCACTCTTGGCGATGTAGAAGGCTTCGTGGATCGTTTCGGCCAGTTCGTTAACGTCGGTGACTAGGTAATTGTGCTTGGTAACGGGCAGGGTGATGCCGGTGATGTCGACTTCCTGAAAGGCGTCGGTGCCGATGAGATAAGTCTGGACCTGGCCTGTCAGGCACACGATCGGGGAAGAGTCCATCGCTGCGGTCGCAATGCCTGTTACCAGATTCGTGGCGCCGGGCCCCGAGGTCGCGATGGCCACACCAACCTTGCCTGATACGCGTGCATAGCCATCAGCGGCGTGCGCCGCGCACTGCTCGTGCCGCATCAGCACATGGTGGATACCGAAGTCTTGCCGGGGATGATAGGTGTGCATGATGGCGCCGCCGGGAATGCCGAAGACGACCTCGACTCCCTCCCGTTTGAACATCTCCCATACGATCTCTGCTCCGGTCCTCTTCATTATGTTCTCCTCTCCTCTGTCTATAATCTGCGTTACCGTCTGTCTCTGTCCGGGGCCAGTTACCGGTCTTGCCGGCGTGGGGAAACAAAAAAGCCGCCCATTGGGCGGCTTCTGCTGGCTTTTGCTGGTTCTCTGGTCCTACTATCCCCCTGCCAACCTAACCGCCCTCGCTCCTGCCGGTAAGCAGGAGCACAATAATAACGAGGACGACAAGGATGAGGGAGCCCAGCGAAGTCTCACTGAGCTTATAGGCCTCATTCTTGAGGGCGGTTCCCTCTATCCTGAGGGCGGTTCCCTCTGCGTTCGCAGTGGTCATATAGGTTCGGATGCTACGTCTATTCAAAACCTCACCTTGGGTACATTCTGAGCCGCGTCAAAGAGTGGCTCTGGTTGACACTGTGATGATCTACCAGATCAGCTGGACTGGTTGACGCCATCCCTTTCGATCTCGAGACGCTGTCAAGTGCTAAACTACCCGGCAAATATGCTCTAGTGTCACTATTGTCCCTCTGATTAACGCAAATTATACAATACCCTATTTACATGTCAAGCGGCAATCGACGCTAATCTCGGACTGCGTCTCTTTCCGCATCCTTATCCTCCCTATCAGCCCACCTGGATCCGGTCGTTGCTTCCCGGATCTCCGTTGCCAGTCGCCGCGTTCGTCATTGGCGCCAGTGGAGTTGCGGTTGGACCGGAACTGGCGACAATACAGGCCTGGGCTGGCATCGAGGAGTGACACACAGCGGCAATCTGCGCTCACGATGGCAGCATCACAATAATCATATCCACCTCAGGAGATCGCTATGTCGACAACGCAGACTCACCGCAGCATCGCCGGCATCGTCGCAAGGTCTATCTTGCTCCTCTTCCTCTTTCAACTTGTTACCCTATTCATCGAGGCCGTCTATGCGTTCGGGCTGTTGGGCACCAGCATTCCACCCGAGATCGTGGCCGTGCTTCTCTTTTTCGCGCCCATCCTCCTACTCCTTGCACCGCGGCGGCTGCGGCAGCACCCGGCGCGAGGCGTGACGCGGCTCGCCTTGCTCCTCCTGGCACTCGTCATGATTGCCGGCCGCCTTACTGCCGTGATGTTGAATACTCGCGCTCGGATGCTCGTTGCCGGGGTAGGGGTTGCGGCGGCGCTGATCTGGCTTCCCGTTCTGCTATGGCAGTTGCATCGTGAAGGCGGGCGCTCGGCGGCGGAGCGACTGGCGATGAGCCTGCTCATTGCCGTCCTGCTCTCCATTGTGCTGCGCGTTGCTGGCTCAGGCATGGACGCTTCTATGCGCGGCCCTTTGCAGTTCTTGGGCTGGCTGCTGGCGGCGGTGGCTGTCGCTGCCCTCTCGGCGGCTGAACGCGCTACCGACCCCGCATCAAAGGGTACACCGGCACACGCCACTATGCCCGCCGTTTCCTTTGGTCGCCTGCTATCCTGGGTCCTCGGCCTGAACAGCGTGCTTATCCTCCTCTACTTCGTCTTGACCAGCCCTGGCGTGCTCGCGCGCTGGACCGGTGCCGGCTATCCCGCAATCGTCATCGTGCTCGTTCTGGGGTTCGTTCTGTTTGCTGCTCTTGCCGCGCTCTCCTCTCAGGGGCTGTGGCATCTTGGCGGACCGTCGCTCTGGGTGTTAAACGGTACCTTCGTCCTGGCTCTCGTGGTTACGCTTCTGATCCACCAGGTCCGCTTTCCACAGACCCCGGAAGCCTATCCACTCTACGTCCCCGCGGTGCCGCTTATTGCCCATATTCCGCTCTTCGTGATGCTCCTCCTGTCTCCGGTCGTCTTCGTCAATTTCGCCCTCTACGTGCGTGCCTTTGCCACGGCGCGACCTTCTCCGCGTGCCCTCGGGGCCGCCTTCACCCTGGGTTCACTCTACTGGGTCGTGATGATCTTCGCGCACGTCTTCACGACCGTCTATGATTACATTCCCGTCATCGGTCCCGCTTTCCGCGACCGGTTCTGGCTCGTCCATCTGGTCGTTGGGCTTGGGATGGTGCTACCGCTGCTGACCGTGAAGAGAGAGGCCCTTCTAGGGCAGCCGTCAGGAAAGTTGCCGTTTGCCTGGGCCGTTAGCGTGGTCGTCCTGGGTGCGCTGGCGGTCGTTGGCGTCTTTGTGACCGGGGCCAGGCCCGGAGTTCCATCGCCGCAGTCGACCCTTACCGTGCTTACCTACAACATCCAGCAGGGGTATCGCGAGGACGGTCAGGTTGGGACCGATGACCAACTGGCCCTGATGCGCGACCTCAACGCTGATCTTATTGGCTTGCAGGAATCGGACGCGTGCCGCATTGCGGGTGGCAACGTCGACCTCGTCCGCTACTATGCTGATGCCCTGGACATGTACGCATACTATGGCCCCACGCCCGTCGCCGGCACCTTTGGCATTGCGCTGCTCTCGAAGTATCCCATCGAAAACCCGCGCACCTTCTATATGTACAGCGAGGGCGAGCAGACAGCGACCATTGAGGCGCAGATCATGGTTGGCGAGCAGCG
>SLDA01000014.1 GCA_007125545.1 Thermoflexales bacterium
CGACGAGGCCACCCTCTACAGCATCTGATCTGCGCCACGCTTGTCGTCCAAAGCGTGGATCACGTCTAGTCGATGGCGACGTCTAGCCATGCGCCGGCGCGGATAGCATCTATCGCTTGCTGATAGCGCCAACCGTCCGCAAAGGTCGGATATGGACGATGTCCTCGCCCCTGGATGTCAGCGACGAAGTCACGCGCGAGGACGCACCATTTGTTCTGCGTGGCGTCCCCAACGTCTGGGAGTTCGTCCCACAGCCTCTGCGGCACCGCCAGGGCCTCAGCGTCAGCCGCTCCCGGACGCATACGGGACACACTGAAGGTCGCAACGCCCTCGGCGATCAACGTCCCGGCATCTCCGTATAGGTGCATACCATTAGCCTTGCTTGAGACCGGCTGTCCTATGCTCATCATAACGGTGACCTGGACATCGGTCTGTGTTGTCTTGAACTGCAACAACGCTGAGAAAGCACCATCGGCATCACACGACCTCCATTCCAGCCCTTCCAGATCCTCAGACCGCATTTGATTAGCCATCATGCTCCACCAGGATCGGAAATCGTGAATACCTGGGATCACCGGCGCCCTGTCGATCAGCACCCTTGCCTCGCCCATCGCACGCACCACCTTGCCGCCCGTGATTGTCTCCAGGATGCCCAACGCGTGAGGCAGCAACTGGTTGAGCATGCCCCCGCCGGCGGCAAGGCTCATAAACCACGACCAAGGCGCAAGTTGCGGGAAGCCCATCCGGAGCGTGACAACAATCTCGCGAAGAAGTCCAACGCTCCCGTCCCGTATCAACTCTGCGAGCCAGGCCACGCTGGGATCGTAGCACCAGGTGGCAGCGTAGGCGTGCTTGACGCCCGCTTCATCAACCACCCGATACAGACGTCCGGCTTCTTGAGCCGTCGTCGCTAAGGGTTTATCGCAGAAGAGATGACAGCCCAGGTCAGCGGCAGCCTCAACCACACTACCGCGCAGGACGGCCGGCGTGGCGAGGGCCAAAATGTCCGGCTCTTTGTTTTCAAGCGTGCGCCGCCAGTCAACCGAGGCGGCTTCCACGCCAAGGCGATCGGCGACGGATCGCACCACATCCTTCTGGCGAGCACAGATGGCCACGACATCCACCCCCGCGTACTGCAGAGCACGTGTATGCCCTTCCCCCGCCCATCCCGCACCGACCACAACCGCCCGCAACTGCCTAGTCATGTAACCCTCCTCTGGATTGACCACCCACCCAACATCGATAGCGCTTCTTGGGAAGGAAGATCGAAGCGACCCTCCACATCAAACTCCTCGTTGAGCTTCTCAAGCTCTGCCCATTTACCGCGGTGTATCGTCTGTATCCGGCGCTCGATGGTAATCATCGTACGTTCTCCTAAGGCGCGAATGACTACAGATGAAGTGGGGTACGACGTCAGAAGCTTCGCGTACTGAATCGGTAATCTGTGTGGCACCTCTTCTCATATGGGGAAGCCGTGCGATCTATTGACTGCCAGCTGGTAGGCGCCTCCAAGACGCTGGCTGGTTAGTGTATTGCCGGGTAAGATGCCCCTCTGTATCTGTGGTTACATGCCACGATCTAGGCGTGCACGCCGTTAGGGGAGATTACCGCGTAGAGATGGGGTCTGAGTTTGGCGCGTGCGGATACCGGCTTTCGCTGCCCGGGCAGCGATGTGAGGGACGTTGGTCGGCCAGCGACCTACTCTATAAACAACTCTACAATGAGTGAGCAGAGAAGTCAACTGCGGCAGCGAATCCTGGCAGGACGCGGATCATTCTGCACGCGATCCTGCGTGAACCCTGAAGTCGATAATCGCGTGGTCTTCAGAGGCTAAGGCCAATGACTGAGCCTACCGCGCTTCTCGCGTTGACGGCTCCCCGCGGCGCAGGATGCGTGAAGATACAAAGAGCCACAAGATCACAGCCGGCTGGAGCGCCAGGGTGATGAGCGCCGCGACGGTGGCCGACCAACGTAGGAACTCACCGGTCGCGTAGTCCGAAGCGCCGATACTCGTCACGATCGTCGCTCCGAACCCTACGGCGAGGAACAGAGCGATCGAGAAAACCACCCAGATGGTAGCCCAGGCTCCCGGCTGCCCGTGTCCGCGGGCATTGAGCGGGTGAAGCCGGATCCCAATCATAAGCAAACCGAGGACCGCCAGGGTTGGACTGAGAGACCAGAACCCATAGCCGGCGCTCTCCGTGATGGATACCGTTGCGTCGAGTAGGCTGATCGCCGTGAGGAGCGCGCTTGTCGGGAGTAGGAGCAGTGTTACCGACAGAAAGGCGACGTACAGGGGGGCAAATACAAGAAGGCTGAACCGGATGGCGGGCTTCATCTGTGAGATCGACCTTGGGTAAGAGACTCGATGACAAAGATACCTCCACAACTGGACACCTGACGATACACGACCTCCAAACCGGCACGTGCACAGGCGGCTGTTGCTTCGTCGGCTGCCCAGTAGTGCTCCTCCTCATCCCACGTATCCGCCCATTGACGATGCGCTTCCTCGCGAGCCCGGGACGTGGCGAAGGCGATGTCACCGATGACGATGCGGCCTTCGGCAGTGAGATGGCGCTCGACCAGCCGCTGAAGCAACGCCACCTTCGCCGCAAGGTCAAACTCGTGCAGGACGTAACCCGAGACGATGCGATCGAAGCGCCGCTCGAGTTGGGACGGCCACTCGCCCACTAGGTCGGCCTGGACGAGCACCGCCTGGGGCAGCGTCTCGCGCGCCTTGACCAGCATCTCGGCAGAGAAGTCAATGCCCCAGATATCGCACCCGAGTTTCGCGAACCGGGTCGCCAGCTTGGCCGTGCCGATCCCCAGATCGAGCACCGTCATGCCTCGATGGGGATCGGCGAGCGTCACGATCTCGTCCAGAACGATCTCGTAGCTGTCAAAGGGGAAGTCGCCACGATCCTGGATCGATGGATCGTAGTGGGCTGCCCAGTCATCGAAGAGCTGTCTGCGGGGATCTTGCTCTACCGGCATTGGTCAGCGTCGCCTCCATCGAACACTACTGCGTCCCATCATGATCCTGCGTACGGCACTAAGGCTCGGCAGCTCGGATAGCTCGTGCAGCCCCAGAACTGCTGACCCGCATTCGCACCACGCTTGGCGGTCCTCAGTGCCATCGCGCTGCCGCACTTGGGACACGTTGGAGTTGCGTCGTCGGTGAAGGTAGGCTCATCGTCAGCCACCGGCGCCGCTGCCGGCTCCTCATCAAGTCCCAGGCGCGACCGTAGTCCTGTCCGCAATTCGTTCA
>SLDA01000112.1 GCA_007125545.1 Thermoflexales bacterium
AAGAGCAACCGGCTGATCCAGACTCCCGGTACCAGGAGGCCCCGATGCTAGCAAGCCTCGTCGCCGCTGGTGCTCTACCGGTCGTCGACGAGCGTTTGCCCTTGAATCCTTATGTGATCCCAGTACGCGAATCCATTGGGAAGTACGGTGGTACCATACGGCGGGGGTTCAATGGCGTCTCAGACCGCTGGGGTCCCACGAAGTTCATCGACCGGTCCCTCGTCTGGCTTGACTGGGATCTGATGCTCGAGCCGCGCCTGATCGAAAGCTGGGATGTCAGCGCTGACGCGAAGGTCTATACGTTCCACCTGCGCAAAGGATTGAAGTACTCTGATGGCGTCGAAGTCACCAGCGCAGACTTCAAGTGGTTCTGGGATCATCAAGTCAACAACAGCGACTTGATGTCGTCACCGTGGGGCCCCCTTTCCACCCAGGATGAAGACGGCAACCGCGTGCTCTGTGAGGCCAGTTTCCCGGATGACTATACAGTAGTGTATACCTTCCAACACCCGCATCCGCTCTTTATGTTCTCCGGCATGCGGAACATCAACGGCTTCTTCACACCCGGTCATCATATGTCACAGTTCCATATGGATCTCACCGACGACGAAGGCGCCCTGGAAGCGGCCTACATCGACGCAGGATTCAACTCATGGACAGAGTACTGGGAGGATCGGAACTGGTGGTATCTGAACATCGATAAACCTATGGCCACGCCTTGGGTTGCCAAGAACACACTCGCTGAGGAAATCCAGATTATGGAGCGCAACCCTTACTACTTCGCCGTAGACCCCGAGGGCAACCAGCTCCCGTATGTCGACAGAGTCTCTCACAGGCTCTTCGAGTCCAGCGAAGTCTTTAACATGTGGATCGTGAATGGTGAAATCGACTTCCAGAACCGGCACGTCAACATCGCGAACTTCACCCTGTTCAAGGAGAACGAGGCCAGTGGCGACTACGAGGTCTTCGTCGGCGCCGCTTCGGGCCACAGCGCTCTCCAGCTCAACTTGGCGACCAAGGACGAGGCGCTCAACGCGTTCTTCAATGACCGGACTGTCCGCCATGCTATCTCCTATGCGATCAACCGTGATGAGGTGAACGAACTGGTCTACAATGGACTGATGACGCCGCGGCAGTACAGTCCACTGTCGCTCTCACCCAACTACTATCCCAAGCTGTCCTATGCACACCTCGACTTTGATCAGGCCAGGTCGCGCCAGATGCTGGACGATGCCGGCTATGACGCCAAGGACAACGAAGGTTTCCGCGTCTTCCCCGGCACAAACCGTACCATCACCTTCGTTATCGAAGGGACAGCGGAACCGGGCTCGCCCGGCGAGGATGCGGCGCAGTTGGTCGTGCGCTACCTGAACGACATCGGCATCAAAGCCACCTACCGGTATTTCGAGCGCTCGCTCTACACCGTGCACTTCCAGACCAATGAGATCGAGGCAGCTTGGTGGGGCGGAGATCGAACGGTGCTACCTCTGGCCCCCGGCGCTCCTATCTTCCGCGGCACGATGATCGACCGACCTTGGGCTGCCGGCTACGGTATCTGGTGGAACAGCCAAGGTACCGATCCCAATGCCGTCGAACCCCCGGAGGGGCACTTCATCTGGGACATCTGGGCTATCTGGACCCAAATCCAGGCGGAACCCGATCCGGATAGGCAGAACGCACTCTTTGAGGGAATCCTCGATATCTGGGCCGAGGAGATTCCGATGATAGGCGTGCTGGGCGAGGCCCCGGCTCTCGTGATCGTCAAGAACGGCTTCCGCAACTATGTGCAGGGCCTGCCCGTAGACGACCCCACGGGCGACGAGCACCTGCTGCAGACGGAAAGCTACTTCTGGGAGAACCCGGAACAGCACACCTAGTCAAAGATGAGTCAGATCCTGTGATCGGTACTCTGTAGAGTACCGATCACAGGAACGCACAAGGCATGAGGAACAAGGAATGCGGGATATGGTTTCAAGCCACCCCTTATCCCCGATTCCTTGGTCCTTAAGCCTTAGCCATTAACGTGAGAGGGCTTAAAAGTTAAGGCCCATAAATGTAGGAGACCGATTATGGCCAAGTACATTCTAAGACGCGTACTGCTGATGATCCCGACCTTGATCGTCATCTCTATGATCTCGTTTGCGGTCATACAACTGCCCCCCGGTGACTACTTGACGTCCTACGTCGCGAGCCTGCGGCAGATGGGCGATGACGTAGATGAAACGGAGCTCGAGATGCTGCGCCAGCGCTACGGGCTCGGGCAGCCAACCTACGTGCAGTACTACAAGTGGGTCTCCGGCATCATCCTGCGGGGGGACTGGGGACAGTCGATGGAATGGCGCAAGCCGGTGAAGGATCTGATCTGGGAGCGGATGGCCCTGACGGTATTTCTGTCTTCGGTCTCGATTATGATAAGCTGGTTTGTAGCCATACCGATCGGGGTCTACTCGGCTACACATCAATATAGCCCTCCGGATTACGTCTTTTCAGGTATGAGTTTCGTCGGCGCCGGGATGCCGGGGTTTATGCTGGCTCTGGTGGTGATGTGGATCGCAATGAGGCGTTTCGGCTTAAATGTCGGCGGTCTCTTCTCACCAGAGTACATAACGGCGCCGTGGAGTGTCGACAAGTTTGTCGACTTACTCAAGCACATCTGGATACCCGTGATCATCATCGCGCTGGGTAGTACGGCGGGCAGTATTCGCACAACCCGGGCCAACGTTCTCGATGAGCTAAGCAAACCCTACGTGGAAACCGCACGGGCAAAGGGCCTAAAGGAGCGCAAGCTTACCTGGAAGTACCCGGTACGCGTGGCCATGAACCCGTTCTTCAGTACCGTGGGGTGGACCTTGGCCAGTCTGATCTCAGGGGCGACACTGGTCGACGTCGTGCTGAGCCTGCAGACCACCGGGCCGATGATGCTGCGAGCCCTGACCTCACAGGACATGTATCTGGCCGGCAGCTTCCTGCTTTTGCTCAGCTCTTTAACCGTCATTGGCACATTGATCTCTGACGTTCTGCTCGCCTGGGTCGATCCGCGTATCCGGCTGGAGGGATAACAATGACAACCACCAAACAAGACGATTCCACACCGCTACCTGAAGGAACACCGGTTCCCGGTGCTCCTGGAGTATTGGGAGCAGTAGACGCACCTATTTCCGAGGATCTGCTTGACGATATCCCGGTTGTTGATGAGGAGGAGGAAAGACTTTACGTTGCGAGTCAATGGCAGTTGATGTGGTGGAAATTCCGCAGACACAAGCTGGCGTTGATCGGAGCAGCGATCCTGGCGGTGCTCTATACGATTGCGATCTTCGCGGAATTTGTCGCGCCCTACGATCCGAGTGCCTTCTTCGTACGCTACAAGATGGCTCCGCCCACACGGATCCACATCTTCCACGAGGGTCAGTTACGCGCCCCCTTTGTCTACCATCAAGTGCGCGATCGCGATCCCGACACACTGCGCGACATCTACACGGTGGACCGCTCGATCACCTACCCCGTGAACTTCTTTGTCCGTGGCGTTCCTTACAAGTTCTGGGGGCTCGTGGACACCGATATCCACCTGTTTGGTTTAACGGTGGACAAAGACGAGCAAGCGGTCTTCCTGCTGGGCGCCGACCGGATGGGCCGGGACCTGTTCACACGAATATGCTATGGGGCCCGTATCTCCCTGTCCATCGGCCTGATCGGCGTCTTCCTGAGCCTGATTTTTGGTGTGACACTGGGCGGTATATCGGGCTACTATGGGGGGCGAGTGGACACGGTCATTCAGCGTGTCATCGAGTTCATTCAGACGATACCTAGCATCCCGCTGTGGATGGCTCTGAGTGCGGGATTGCCGGCTGACTGGCCGGTTGTCCGCCTTTACTTCGGCATCACGATTATTCTGTCATTGATCGGATGGACAGGAATGGCACGCGTGGTCCGCGGCCGATTTCTACAACTGCGCGAGGAAGATTTTGTGCTGGCGGCGCGCCTGAATGGATCCAGCGAGATTCGCATTATCTTGCGCCATATGGCCCCATCCTTCTTCAGCCACATCATCGCCAGTCTGACCATCGCCATTCCCGCCACCATTCTGGGCGAAACAGGGCTCAGCTTCATCGGCTTGGGTCTGCGCGCCCCGGCGATCAGTTGGGGGGTGCTGTTGCAAGAAGCCCAGAATGTGCGTTCACTGGCCTTTGCGCCGTGGGTATTTGCTCCTGCGGTTGCCGTCGTGTTGACTGTCTTCGCCTTTAACTTTCTGGGTGACGGACTACGCGATGCAGCGGATCCCTATGCTAGATAGAGTCTAAGTTGAGAGCGATGAGCATGAAGGTTGCCTTGAAGGGGCATAAGAGAGTCGGACTTTCAACTTGTGACTTCTGACTCACCTGAAGGAGAGTGCCAAGTGGACCATCGAAAACCGCTGATTGAGGTCAAGAACCTGAAAACCCACTTCTTCCTTGACGAAGGTACTGTACGGGCTGTTGATGGTGCAGATTTCAACATCGCCCAGGGAGAGACGCTGGGCATTGTAGGAGAGAGCGGATGCGGCAAGAGCGTCACAGCTCGCTCGATTATGCAGATCGTGACCAGGCCGGGCAAGATCGTGGACGGACAGATCCTCTATCACCGCCACCGCTGGAACCATGGTTCCAGCGCCGGGCAAGAGATCGTCGATCTAACCGCGCTTCATCCGCAGAGCGACGAGATGCGCTATATTCGCGGCAGCGAGATCGCAATGGTGTTCCAGGAGCCGATGACATCGCTGAGCCCCGTACACACAGTCGGGAACCAGATTGCCGAGGTCATCATCCTGCATCAAAAGGTCTCGAAGGAAGAGGCCTGGCAGAAAGCGATTGAAATGCTCGCTTTCGTGGGCATGCCGCTCCCGAATCGCACCATCGAACAATATTCGTACCAGTTGAGCGGCGGCATGCGCCAGCGGGCCATGATCGCTATGGCGCTCTCCTGCAACCCGGCCCTTCTGATCGCCGACGAACCTACCACCGCGCTTGACGTGACCACTGAAGCCCAGATTCTGCGCCTGATGCGCCGGCTCCAAGATGAGTTGGGCATGGCGATTATGTTTATTACCCACAACCTCGGCGTAGTAGCCCAGATGGCGGAGAACGTCGTCGTTATGTATATGGGAAAGGTTGTGGAGCTGGCGTCGGTCGAGACGATCTTCCACGCGCCCGCGCACCCCTATACGCGGGCACTGCTACAATCGATCCCAAGACTGGGGCACAAAACGATGCAACGGCGGCGGTTAGCTTCGATCAAAGGCATGGTGCCCGATTCCTTCGCCCTACCCCAAGGTTGCGCGTTCCATCCACGGTGCAGCGCGATGAAGTATGGTGTCTGCGACCAGGAGGAACCGCCTATGATCGAAGTTGAGCCCGGTCATAAGGTGGCCTGCATAAGGTACGGGGAAATCACGTGATTTTCAGTTATCGGGAAAACGGCATAACGCCCGGGTCTAGCTCCGGGCATTATGCCGTTTTCTTTAGCCAGCAACGCCTATGAGTGTCCTCCTGATCCAGCCGCCCCATTGGCTCCCGACAATGCCGCACCTGGCCTTGCCGACCTTAACCGCTCACTTGCGTGCCTATGGGATCGAAACTGAGCAGCTCGACTTAAACATCGAAACCTTCGATACGCTACTGACGCAGCCCTACCTCGAAGGCGCGCTCGCACGCGTGCGGGAACGCCCACCACGCAACGTGCCACCGACCGCGATTGCCAGGATACTCGCACAGGCGCCACAAGTGATTGGTCGGGTCGAACCGGCCAAGGACGCGCTGCGCGATAGCCGGTTTTTCGATCCACGTACCAGCAGGCAGGCCTTTCTGACCCTCGTCCAGGGGCTGGAGCTGGCCTCTCTCCCCTTCCATCCGGCAGCCGTGCAGTTCACCACCTTCACGCCACCCGTGCCTGAGGACAGCAGCGCCGCGCTACTCGACGTCATAGCTGATTCCGAGCGCAATCCATTTCTGACACTGTTCCGCGACACCTTCTTGCCTCGCATCCTCGAATCCCAACCCGACCTGATCGGTATCTCCATTCCCACTTTGGGGCAGATGCTGGGCGCGATGACTCTCGGCTATCTGATCAAGGAAGCTGATCTTCGCTGTCATGTGACCATCGGGGGGCCGCACGTCTCGATGCTGCGAGAGCTTCTTCCACGCACGCCCAAGCTTTTCGATCTCTTCGACAGCGCGGTGGTCTTCAGCGGAGAAGGGGCGCTGCTGCGTTTGGCAGAGCTGGTGGACAGCGCGAGCGTTCCTCAGCCCGACCTTTCACAGATCCCGAACCTAATCTACCGTGACAAGGGAATCGTTCGCAGCACCCCGCTGGAGGCATTACCGGAGCCCCGCCCATGCGAGAGGCCGAACTTCGGCGCACCGGACTTTGACGGACTCCCCCTACACAGCTACCTGAGCCCCAGTCCGGTCCTACCCTTGCTCAGTTCCCACGGCTGCTACTACGGAAAGTGTGCGTTCTGCAATGTGGGCTACGGCGGACCTGATCGGTTCCACCCACTCGACCCGGAGTTGGTGGTCGAGCAGATGCTGTTCCTGCACCGGAAGCACGGTGCCCGCCACTTCTTCTTTGCCGACGAGGCTCTAACACCGCGGACCTTGCGCATTCTATCGGATAGGCTGGCGAATGTGGAGCCGACGCTCCACTGGTGCGGCTGTGCACGGTTCGATCCCGGGCTGACTCCTGACCTGTTGAATCACATGTCTCAGGGTGGTTGTCGTATGCTTCTCTTCGGGCTGGAAACAGCAGCAGGGACGACGATCGAGCGGATGCACAAGCACACGCAGCCGGCCACGATGAGCCGCATTTTGCGTGACAGCGTTAAGGCAGGTATCTGGAATCACACCTTCTTTTTCTTCGGCTTTCCAGGAGAGACGATGGATGCCGCGCAGGAGACGGTGAACTTCGTGTACGCCCACCAGGATGCTATCCACTCAGCCTCACCTGGCGCCTTTCTCTTGGAACGCTATGCGCCCGCGGAACGGGAGCCGGAGGTGTACGGCATCAGCCGGGTGATGGCAGACCCGAAGCGGGATCTGGCGATCTATTTTGATTATGAAGTGGTCACGGGCCTCAATGAGGCGATGGCGGAGCGCCTGGTTTCACTGCTCGTCGACGTTCTACCGGAGAAAGCGTTCGGACAATATTACATCACAGACGTCTACCGTTTGCTCTACGCCAGCAATCTTTGGGAAAACGGACAGCCCCTCCCACTGTGGTTGGCTTGATGCGGTGGACCCTATTATGACGACCGACCCGAGGTGAGAAGATTATGAAACGCTGGGCGCAGCAAATACTCGTATTAGCGGCGTGGTTGACGAACTGTGTCCTGGGATTGTGGGTGATGATCAGCCTGCAGCAGACCTTGCTCGCGACCCTCGCGGTCTGGTATGTACAGGACTCGAATGTGCGTGGATGGCGAGCACGCTTCTATGATCGCGCCTACTTCGTTATCGCGGGACTCCTCTATCTGATCTTCATCTTCGTCAATGACGGCTATCTGCGGGATGGGCTGAAAAAAGGTGATACCTTCAGGCGATTCGTGAAGATCACCGGTATCGGGTTGCTGATTCTGTTCCCTGCAGATCTGCTGAACCTGCTGGTCCAGAGCTCGGCGCGGGGAGCAGGATTGGGACAATACAGCCTTATACTAGTCGCCCTGGAATTGCTCGCAGGCACTGCTCTATTAGCCTATGCCATCCACCACAATCCCAAACGCAAAGCCAAACTCGCAGTAGAGGAGAATGCCTGACTATGACCTATGAGCGAATCGACTATAGCCTCCACGACGGCTACATCCACACCTGGCTGGTCACTGGGCCGCAACACAGCTTTCTTGAGTTCGGACCCGACCTACAAACACCTTCCCGGCGTCTGGAGGCTCTGGCCCAGCGAGCAGAGACTACGAGCCGCGATCCGGACTTCACGACCCAACCGGTAGAACGGGCGACTGCGTCCGACGGAGAGGTCCATATCGGTGATTACAGTGGTCAATGGGATCTGTTCCACTGCATGGAAGATCACTTTCTCGATCTTTCCGATGCTACCCAGAAGGGAAGTCTGCGCGCCTGGGCTTATACCGGACTCGAGAGTCCTGCACCACAACGTGTATCACTTACCCTCACGACGACGGACTTCGCCGACGTATGGATAAACGGCGAGCACGTCCATCGCCAATTGCGAACGGTTTCCGCCACACTGCGGCCTCCAACCAAACCGGTGACCGGCACCTTCCAGGTGATGCTGAATGAGGGCACGAACGACGTTGTCGTGAGGTTTGAGACGATAACGCCCGGCTCTACCCCTTTCGTCCTGGCACTCCGTGCGGCGGCCGACCAGGACTTGTCCGTCGCTCTACCGACACTCATCTCGCGAGTTGATCGCCGCCGACACCTCGAAGCCGTGTTCCAAGCGGCATATATCCAGCAATATGTCTTCACTCAGTATGACAAGGTTGCGGTCAACTGGCCCGACAAGGGCGAATCGGCCGTTCCCGCTGAAGCAACAGACACAGAAGAAGCAGACACAAAGACTGCGGAGGGAAAGATAACCATCCGCGTACAGACCCCGGCGGGCAGGGTTTATGGAGAAGCAGAGCGTAAGGGCGGCGCAAGCCAAACCGCTGAGATGGGATTCACCTACAAGTACCCGAACGGCCAGCTGGAAGCGCTTCTAATTCCGCCGCCAGAGGAGTACTATACCGGCGACATGCGAGTCAGTCGCACCCTTCGTTTTTGGGGGCTGGACAACGAGCCATATACTGAGACTCCTAAGGGCTCCTTCCCCGAGCGACGCTCAGAGGCATTGCTGAGCGCCGCGCGATGTGAAGCCAACATCTATTCGGAAATCGCGAAGATGGCGGTGGGCTGGTGGTCACGCCTCGAGCTGCCACTGATCCTGGAGACGGCCCGGCGGGTGCAGGATCAGAACGTCGCTCCCGACACACCGTCGCTTCTCGGGCTCATCGGCATGCTGATGCGCTTCGGCGAGGAGCAGGGGTTCCCGGCAGACCTGCGGCAGCCTATAGCCGCCGCGATTGCGAACGCCAGATACGGTGAGCCGGGAACTGTTGCCGGCGAACTGGAGAGCCGTGCGCTCTTGAGCGCCGTCTGCGAGATCCTGGGAGGTCAACTCTTGCCGGACGTCACTTTCACGGCTTCAGGTGAGTCGGGACAATGGCACCAGGAAGAGGGTGAAAGACGGGCGTTAGCCTGGATACACGCACGAGCTACGCGCGGTTTTAGCGCCCCAGGGTCGGACACGGTCTACGCAGAAACGATATTGGCGCTTGCCCATCTTATCGACTTCGCCGGATCCGACACCTTATGGGAAATGGGTGCAGTGCTGCTGGACAAGATCCTGTTCCTGCTCGCCACCAACTGCTATAAGGGCGTGTTCGGATCGGCGCGCGGATCGACCACGACACGCGGGGTACTAGGTGGGTATCTTGAGGCCACGTCTGGGATCACCAAACTGATGTGGGGTACGGGCGTGTATAATATGGACTTAGCGGCGCCAGTTAGTCTCGCGCTGCTGCAGAATTACGAGTTGCCGGTGATGCTCCAGACCATCGCTACAGACGTCCCAGAAGCTGTCTGGAGCCAGGAGCACCACGATCCCAAGGAAGCCGGCGCCACGGCCAACGGTATCAGCATCGTCGCCTACAGGACACCAGACTTTATGCTCTCCGCGACCCAGGATGCCTATCCCGGACAAGCGGGAAGTGACGAACACGCGTGGCAGGCCACCCTCGCTCCGGGCGCGACGGTCTTCGTCAACCATCCGGTTTGTGCCGGGCTCAGCGATGCACAGCGCCCAAACTTCTGGCGCGGGAATGGGGCGCGGCCCCGGGTAGTACAATGGCAAGACGCACTCATCGCGCTCTATGTCCTGCCTGCCGGGGATTGGATGGGCTTCACGCACGCCTACTTTCCGATTCACGCTTTCGATGAACACGTCCTACGCGGGAGCTGGGCTTTTGCGCGCAAGGGCAACGGCTACATTGCGCTCACCGCCAGCGAAGGGCTCAGCTTGACACGCACCGGACACAGCGCCTACCGCGAGCTTCGCTCGTCCGGAAGCCAGAACGTCTGGTTGTGCCAGATGGGACGGACCGCCCTGGATGGTGATTTCGCCGCATTCCAAGATCGTGTGTTGGCTCTGCCCCTGACCTATGCTGCGTCCGATACTAACACCCTCCCAGGGGTTCGCTGGACAACACTGCGAAGCGACGAGTTACAGCTCGACTGGGCCGGGCCTTTCCTCATGAACGGCGAGATCACGCCGGTCGCCGGTGATCACCATATCGCGAATCCTTACTGCGTCGCGCCATTCCCCGCAGACCTGCTGGATATTCACTACGAGGGCACCGTGATGCGCCTCAGTTTCGAAAAGCAATAAGCACGCAAGGAGACCTCATCCTATGAACACACTAACCTTCGAGAAGATCTCGTGCTATGAGCGACAAGCAGAACCGATATCCGTTAGTATTCCTTTCGCCTCAGGGCAGCTTGCCGGCGCAGAACAGCTCATCCTACGCGATGGAGATACCCCTATCCCATCGCAGGCTCGGGTGCTGGCTTCGTGGCCCGATGGCAGCATCAAGTGGCTGCTGGTTCACGCCCAGGCAGACCTACCGGGTAACCAGGAGAAGGTTCTGACCTTTGAGATCTCGGATACACCGACAGCGCTCTCGGTCTCCGACCGGGTCACAGTCACGGAGACGGAGAATGGACTTCACGTCGACACCGGTCCGCTGGCCTTCTTGGTGCCGGCGACCGGATTTCTGCCACTGCGTGATGTACAGCTCGGCGGGAAGGCGCTGTGGCATGCCACACCCTTTGATGGCTTCACACTTCGCTATGACGGTGTCGTCGTCTCAACCGCTATCGGCGCAGTCACGCTGACCGTCGAGGAAGCCGGGCCGCTCAAGGCCGTCATTCTCGTCGACGGGAAGCACCGTCGGCCTGATGGCAGCGGATACCTTGACTTTCACGGACGCGTCACGGCCTACGCCGGCAAACCTTATGTTGAGGTGGAGCACCAGTTCATTCACAGGGAAGAGGAAGTGGAGTTGGCGCTTGAATCGCTGACACTCCGCTTCCGTCCTAGAGCCGATCCGGCGGAGCAGGCTGCACCCCTGCCGACGTCGAGCCCTCAGTTGGCACTAGGCCAGGGATACTACCGGACGTTGATCCAGCAATCCGAGGGATCGCCGTTGGGTATGGTCATCGACACAGAGACCCTGCTCTATCAAGCTAACGAACACTTCATCGACAGTTTCTACGGCGATTTTTGGGCTGACTGGCGCGATGCAACCGGCGGGCTAGCGCTCTCTCTCTACCAGGCACACCAGAACTTTCCGAAAGGGTTGCTCGTGTCACCGGACGGGATCGACGCGCAGCTCTACCCCGAGACAGTAGCGCCCGCGCTACTGCTGCGGGGCATGGCCAAGACTCACCGGCTGCTGCTCCATTTCCACGAGGGTGAGCCTGCCGCGAACGAGGATGAAGGGTTGCTGGACTTGGTCAGCACGCGAAGCTTGCAGTTCCAACTTCCTGACCATCCGGCTCTCTCGCGGGAGTGGTTCCGCGCGAACAACCCCTGGCTCGAGGACTTCTTTCCAGCCCAAATACCCGATCGTCTGATCACCTTCCTCAACAGGCTCCACGACGGACGCCCGGAGGCATTGGGCATGTTTCACTTTGGCGACGCCCCGGACGCCGGTTACACCAATCAGGGACGCGGGCAGGGCCATAGTGTTTGGGTCAATAATGAATACGACCGGCCTCACGCTTGCGCCCTCTACTACGCACTCACGGGTCAGCGGCGGGTACTCGACTCGGCCCTGGTGAGTGCCCGGCATTGGCTGGACGTCGACTTCTGTCACTACGATCCCGACCCCCTGATCGATGGCGGGTTGAAGATCCACACCCGTTACCACGTCACCGGCGGCGTCACCCCCTCCCACGAGTGGACGGAGGGGTTCCTCGACTATTACTTCTTGACCGGGCGCACCGAAGCCCTGAACGCGGCGCGGTCGGTGGCGGAGAACATATTACGTCACCTCGAACGCCCCACGATGCAGACACCCGGCGCGACGTCGGTACGGGAGGGAGGCTGGGCGCTACGGGCGCTTGTGGGCATGTGGATTGGGACCGGAGAGGAGCGCTGGCGCGAAGCCGCGCGCCGGCTAATCACGATGTACCTGGACTGGTTCGACGAGTTTGGAGCACTGCTGGCGCCCTACACCAGCCACAGCATGCCGCGCGTCCCGTTTATGATCTCGCTGACCGTTAACTCGTTTGCGCGCTATCTCTTGATCGAGCCGGATGGCGAGTTGGCGGAGCGGGTCAAGGGCTTGATCATCGGGACGGTAGACGATATGCTCGCCCATTGTATGGGCCCCGACGGCATCGCCTATTACAAAGAGCTACCCTCGCTGCGACGCACGGCACCTACTTACCACCTGTTGGAAGCTCTGACCTACACCTACCGTGCGACCGGTGACGAGCACTACCTCCAAGTAGCAACACGCCAATTCGCGGCAATGAGCCAAGAGATAGGTACACGTGCGCGCCCCAAGTTCGCTGACGACAGCGGCGCCGTCATCGATGGAGAGGGGGGCGGGCGCATCTTCGCGGACAAATACACCTCCCTCCTGCTCTACGCAGGCGCGGCAACCGCGGCGGGGATGTTGGATTGGTACGAGTACCCCTACTAAATTCCATTCTTAGTCCTGCGCCCGACCAAAGGTTGGATCATGGGAGGCACTATGGCAAAGACAGGTGTGGGAGCACGATGGCAGTCCGAATTGAGCATCTATAAAGACCCGGTGAGTGGTGCGACGGTACACCAGCTTACCGGCTACAAGGGGCACAGCAGTCACTTCTACTTCACCTACCCCTGCTGGTATGACAACGGCCGTAAGATCGTCTTTTACTCCGATCGCGAAGACCGCACAAATCTGTTTGGAGTAGACCTGCTCAACGGAGAGATCACGCAGCTCACAGATTTCGCTCCTGGAGTCAAGGCTGGAGGATTGAGCAAGAACCCTGTGCGTGAAGAGGTCTACCTATCCGTGGACGGCACTGTGACGGCGCTGGATCTTGCGACGTTGGAGACGCGAGCCATCTACACACGCCCCGAAGGATATGTCGGTGGCAGCTCGAACGCGACCGCCGACGGCAACTATATCTGCGTCGGACAGTACAAAGACCTCTCCGACCAGTTTATGATCGATCTGGGGCACGGCTACGTCGGCTTTCGCGAGATCTGGGAGGCACACCCACACACAACCCTTTACAAGATCCCCGTGGATGGCGGGGATCCGGAGTTGATCTACGAAGAGGACTACTGGCTGGGCCATTTCAACTGCTCCAGTAAGCACCCGAATGTGATGACCTTCTGCCACGAAGGGCCCTGGCACCTGGTGGAGAACCGCATCTGGGGTCTCGATCTCAATAGCGGGGAGAGATGGGCAATTCGTCCCAACGCGCCTGACGAAGCTATCGGACACGAGTACTGGATGCAGGATGGCGAGCATATTGGGTACCACGGGAAGACGCCCCAGGGCCCGGTCTACGGCGCAATTCGCTACGACAATACCAACCAGACCGAAGCGCCATTCGAGGGGCACTGCTGGCACTTCCACAGCTACATGCTGGATTTAGTGGTGGGGGATGGTGATGCCAAGGATCCCTACCTGTTGCTCTGGCGCTTCAAAGATGGCGCCTTCGAGGGACCGAAAGTGCTGACCTGGCATCGTGGTTCCTTCCACACGCAACGGCTACACTTGCACCCTTGTGTGAACGGCGACGGGACCCAAATCATCTACACCGCAGATCCACAGGGTTACGGGCAAGTCTACGCGGTGGACGTACCCGCCTTTGAATCGCTACCCGACCTCGAGGACGTGAAGAAAGGCTGAGATGCCGGATAACAGAGCCTGGAGTCGAGGTAGATACATACACAACGAGGAAGCACCGCTCAGGCCCTTCCTCAGTGACGGGTTGGAATAGCCAAAGGATTCGACGCATGATGCTATACAGCGACTCATCGAGACGTGGACGACCCTTTGCCAAGGACCCTGCGGTCGTGCGCTTCAAAGGGCAGGCTTGGCTCTACTACTCACTACCGCCCTTCGGCAGTGGGCAGACGCACGATGGCGTCGACGGTCAGGCACCCTGGCTCGCTCACAGCGGATGGGCTATCGGCATCGCCCGCAGTGACGACCTGCAAACGTGGATGAAGTGCGGTCAGATCGTCGCTGACGCCGAATACGAGGACCGGGGGCTCTGTGCACCCGCCGCCTTCGTGCTCGATGACAGAATTCACCTCTTCTACCAGACTTATGGGAATGGTCCCAAGGATGCCATCTGCCACGCCGTATCCGACGATGGGATCTCATTTGTGCGCAACCCCACTAACCCCATCTTCGCGCCCACCGGTGACTGGACTTGCGGTCGAGCCATCGACGCCGACGTAGTCGTCGACGGCGACCGGCTGCTGCTCTACTTCGCAACCCGCGACCCGACTATGACGATCCAAATGCTGGGCTTAGCCGCAGCGCCTCTGAATTCCGATTTCGGTCGGGATAAGTGGACCCAGCTTTGTGACGAGCCTATCTTGAAGCCGGAGCTATCCTGGGAGCAGGAGTGCATCGAAGCACCCGCCGTATGCAAGCACGGCGACCGGTTCTTTATGTGGTACGGCGGAGCATACAACAATATGCCGCAGCAGATCGGGTGCGCAGTGAGCAAGGACGGCATTCGCTGGGAGCGGCTCTTTGAGAAACCTTTCCTGCCGAACGGCGAACCCGGAAGCTGGAATGCGTGCGAGTCGGGACACCCTTACATCTTCGAGGACCACGATGGTCAGACCTACCTCTTCTACCAGGGCAACAATGACCTGGGGGAGACGTGGTATCTCTCGATGCGGCGCATCCTCTGGCGCGAAGGCTGGCCGCTCCTTGGCGACAGTGAACCAGACTAAGCGCACCAGGACAAGTTTGCTTGGATACAGATTCCTAGCGCGTCCTTCGACACAAACGAGGTGGATCATATGCAAGACACGTATTGGGCCGAGCCTCAAGACACCTATGAGGAGCGGCGCCAGGAATATCTAGCCTTCTGCGCAGCACAAACGCCGGATAACAAGAGGACGGGTTTCTTCAGCCAGATCGCGAGGTTGGAACTGGGCTATCCTATCGATGAAACCGCCCTTCGGCAGGGCATCGCGTTTGCCAACTCCCGCCAGGACTGCTGCGATTTCGCCGTTGGCGGACTGCTACGCATCCTGTATCTATATGCGGACAGCCCGCATCTTGATGCCCAGTTGAAGAACGAGATCGAGGCGTGCTTGCTGGGGTTCAAGTATTGGTGGGACGAGCCGGCAGGCGACAATCGGCGCTGCTATCATACCGAGAACCACCAAATCATCTTCCACAGCGACGAGCTACTGGCAGGGCAGTTATTCAAAGATCAGATCTTCAAGAACAACGGGGAGGACGGGCGCGCTCATATGGCCCACGCCCTACATTTCATCCGGCGCTGGCTAGACTGGCGGCTGCGCTTCGGGTTCAGCGAATGGCTCTCCAACTGCTACTTCGAGGAGGACCTGCTGGCGCTGGTCAACCTCTACGACTTCGCGGAGGATGCAGAGATCCGGAGTCTTGCGGGGACCCTCATCGACACGCTGCTCTATGAGATGGCGCTACACACCTATCGAGGCGTCTTCGGCTGCACGCACGGACGGAGCTATCCCCGCCTGATAAAAGGTGGACGCCGGGAATCCGCGGCATCCACCGCCAAATTGGTGTTCGGAATGGGCTTATTCACCGATCCGGCCAGTCTGGGCACCGTGCCGCTTGCGACGAGTAACTACCGCTGTCCACCGATCCTTTCAGCCATTGCTGCCGATCTGGACCCGCCGATGCGCGCCAGAGAGCGGCACAGCCTTAACCTTGAAGATGCGCCCGCGCACGGACTCGCTTATGACAGCATCGAAGATGGGCACCTCTACTGGAGCATCCAGGATTATCTACATCCGAGCGTCGTCGAACTCTCCAAGCGGATGTCGGATATCTATGGCGTCCGCCTTCACGAGGACTACGAACAGCGCTATCAGCAGATGTTCGGGTGGCAGCTCGATACTTACGGCAAGATCGTGGATCCGGACATGGACTGTCATGCTCTGACCGAGGTGCATATCGAGACCTTCCGCACATCCGACTACCTACTAAGCTGCGCGCAAGACTATCGCCCAGGTAAGCCCGGCTACCAGCAACACATCTGGCAAGCGACCTTGGGCATTGACGCGGTGGTCTTCACCAACCACCCCGGTTCGGATGACGAAACCTCACGCCCCAACTATTGGGGAGGCAATGGGATTATGCCCCGCGCGGCACAAGTCGAGAATGTGCTGATCTGCATCTATCACCTGCCGGATGACGATGCTTACCCCTTCTCGCACGCCTATTTCCCCCGCCACGCTTTCGACGAGGTCATCGAGCGCGCAAATTGGGTCTGTGCGCGCAAGGGCACAGGCTACATCGCACTCCATACTCAACACCCACCGCGTTGGATGGCGGATGGCGAGACACCCGACGTAGAGCTGCGAGTTGATGCACCGGATACTATCTGGGTTTGCGAGATGGGACGAGAGGCCGACTGGGACTGCTTTATGGGATTTGTGAACGCCATCACCGAGAGCGCGCTGCATCACGATGGACTGGACATCCGCTATGGGTCGCCCTCCGTGGGAGAGGTTACCTTTGGTTGGGAAGCACCACTGCGGATCGACGGGCAGGAGGTATCTGTTCGTAGCTCCTTACGCTATGACAATCCCTATTGCCAGGTCCCGGTCAGCGAGACGGCATGGACGGTGCGCCGCGGTGAGGATCATCTGGACATCGGAGTTCGGAACGAAGGAGGCTGAGCTATGTCCGCTGTTAAAGTCACGATTGTAGGAGCTGGAAGCGTCGTCTTCTCTTTGGGCTTGGTCAAGGATCTATGTCTGACTGAAGGGCTGAAGGGCAGCAGCGTGCACTTCATGGATATCAACGAAGAACGACTGGACGTCGTTTACCGGCTGGCTCAGCGCTACGCCGAGGACTTGGGCGCGAACCTCACCTTTGCACGCTCGCTCGACCGGAGTGAAGCCCTGGCGGATGCGGATTTCGTCATCAACACGGCGACGGTCACGCACAACGAGTATTTCATGAAACGCCGGCGGGAGTTGACCGCCGAACACGGCTATTTCTATGCTCGCACGGGGATGCCCGAATACCACAATCTGCAGATGATGCTGGATGTGGCGCGTGACGTGGAGGCGATCAGCCCGAACGCCTGGATCTTGCTGGCGGGAAACCCCGTCTTCGACGGCACGACATTGATGGGCCGCGAGACAGACGTGAAGGTCTGCGGCCTCTGCCACGGACATTACGGCTATCGGGGTGTCGCGCGCCTGATTGGACTAGAACCGGAAAAAGTCACATGGCAGGCGCCGGGTCTGAATCACAACATCTGGCTGACGCATTTCCACTACGAAGGACAGGATGCGTATCCGATCCTCGATCAGTGGATCGCAGAGAACATCGAGCAGTACTGGGACGACCACAAGGAGAGCGGAGTGCCGGCGCAATGGTCGCGCTCCGCCATCCACCAGTACAGAATGTTCGGCCTCTTGCCCATCGGGGATACTCCGCGACGGGGCGGATGGTGGTATCACACAGACCTCGAAACACGAGTTCGCTGGTATGGCGCCGGTGGCGGGGGAGACACGCCCGAGGGGCGCGACCGGATTCTGAAGGGTAAAGAGGAGAAATATGCCCAGATGAAAGCGGCAGCGTACGATGCTGAGGTGCGCCCCATCACGCTTTTCGGTGACATCAAGACGACGGAGCAGCACGTGCCCATCATTGATGCCCTTGTGAACGACAACGAGTACCGGGCGCAGGTCAATGTACTGAACCACGGGGCCTTGCCGGGCCTGCCGGATGATGTGGCTGTGGAGGTGCCCGCCGTCGTGAACCGGATGGGAATTCAGCCGCTCCGCGTCGAACCGCTGCCGGCCAAGGTTATGCTCGAATGCATCTACCCCGAGTGGCTGAGGATGGAGCAGGGATTAGAGGCATTGCTGACGGGCGATAAGTCAATGATGTTGTACGGAATCCTCCAGAGTCACCAAACAAGGTCGTACGAGCAAGCTATGGCGATGCTGGAAGCCCTCTTCGATATCGAGCCGAATGAACCAATGGCTTACATCGAGGATATTCACGATCACTATCATTGGCCACAATTCTAGGATAGATAAGGAAGTCCGAGAAAGGAGTTGTTGACAATGGCTAACAAGTGGGCGGTAGCGGGGCCGAATTCGACTTTCAAGCAGCCCGGAGCGGCTCCTGCCGGATTCTGGGCCGGACTTTGGCACGGGATGATCATGCCGATTACCTTCTTGATCAGCCTTCACAATCCTGGCGTTCGCATCTATGAAACTCACAATGCGGGCAAGAGCTACGATTTCGGGTTTCTGCTGGGCGCCTCTATGGCTTTCAGTAGTAGCGGAAAACGCGTCAATGTGCGCGTAAATGGGCAAGACCATAAGGCGGGCGCAGATCGATGAAAATGAAGCCGCAAGTTCTCCCGCCTGACTTCAATCCCGAAACCCATATGATCGCCAAAGTCACGGAGAACGGCGTCTTTCACGAGTCGCGTAAGGGCGCGCGACTCGCCTCGGAGCTTGTCGCGAACGGGACGCCGGAGGATCTCAGGCTTGCGGAGAAGGTGCTGGATGTCGTGCTCACCTGCCAGGAGCGGCATACAGAGGACCCGCATTGCGGCAACTTCATGTGGATGCTCGAGGACGACGTCGTAGGCGATCTCAACGCCGTCGAGTTCAACCTGGAATACCTTATCCCGATGATGCTCCAGCACGCCGATCGCCTCTCACCGGGGATGAGCGAGCGAGTCCAGGAGGCAATCCGGCTGGGCTTGGACGAAATCCGGCGGCTCGACGTGCTGCCTGCCTACACAAATATCACGCTGCTTGATATCCTCAATACCTGTCTGGGTGGAGAGTTGCTCGGCGACCCTGCAATCGCGGGTCGCGGGTATCGCAAGCTTGTCGAGTGGATGGCGCTGACCGACAGAGAAGGGACAACCTTCGAATATAATAGCCCTACCTATACGGCGGTCACCCTCCGTGCCCTGGCACAGCTCGCCGCCCATGTGCAGCATGCTCCTACACGCACGCGCGCGCGAACGGCCCTAGCCCGCCTCGGTCTCAGTGCCGCACTCCACATCCACAGCGGTACCGGACGTTGGGCCGGACCGCACAGTAGAGCCTACCATCCCAGCGTCGTCGGAGAAACAGACGCCGAAATCCACCTTCTACGTGGCTGGCTCGAGGACGGCACGCTGCCGGGTTGGATTGAGGATGCGCTGACCCGGCACCTCGAGGCCTTTGAGATCACCGAGACCGCTTTTGCGGCACGGGACCTGGGCATCACTACGTACCACAGCAGCTCGTTTGCACTCGGCGTCTCCGTCAAGGAGGCGGGTGGGCAGTCGGATGTGATGATGGCACACTATGTACGCGAAGGTGCTTCCCGTCCTGGCGTCCTCTACACCCGCTACCTGACCAATGACAAGTGGCTGGGGGATTTCTACCACGCTACGGATCGCACGAAGTCCCGAAACCTGATCGAGGAAGGGCGCTTCTATGGCGTGCAACAGGGGCCTCGCGCGATCGGTCTCTATACGCTCGGGAGCACCGGCACCCTACACAGCGCCAAGGCTGCCCTGATCTGGACCCAGCGAGAGCTGGTCGACGAGATATGGATCGGCGGCGAGCGTGTCCACGAACCACCCGCCGACCTTGTGCCGGGCCAGGTTGTTGTGATTGGCAGCGGAGACGTCTGGTTCGCCGTTCTACCGCTCACCGTGACCGACCTGGGTCGCGGCGCTCCGCTCCGCCTGGTCGAGCGCGAAGGCGATCTCGTCCTGGAGCTCCATAACTATCTCGGTCCCGAGAAGAGCTTCTGGGAGCTGCGCTGGCCCGGCGCTTTCTATCAAGGACAGCCCCAGTGCGGCTTCTACCTCGAAGTTGCTGAGCGCGAGGACTATCCGGATGGCTCAACCTTCGCGCAGGTTATAAAACGGGGAGCGCTACTAGACGAGGCTGGGCCGCCCTTCACCTACGCCGGAGAAGGAGCGCGCAACTGGACAGTAGAGTATTCGAGGGATGAGCAGACGCTGGGAATCGAAGTCGACTTGATGCAGTGGCAGCTTTTGCGGCGATGGACCGGCACCGGCCCCCTCAATTGGCCGATGCTTGAGTCCCCGGTAGCTCGCCAAACACGGAGGGGGCGGATCGAGGTCGCTGAAGCCGTCTTGACCTGCGGTTCCGAAGCGAGTTGGCTTTTTGCCAGCCCGGAGACCGGACGTTACGTTGCAGCCTACCACGGACTGAGACCGGCTCCACTCACTCTTACAGTGCCTGGCGGACAGGTGCACATTCCGATGATGGCAACGGGTACCGTGCTATGGGACAACGGGATCGTGACCGTCGATGCTGTGGGCCTCCAGGGCGAGATCGCGGTATCGGGGGGCGTAGAGAAGACGCAGGAAACCACCTCAGCGGCTTCCTGAACAGAGGGTTGCCGTTTAGGAACAAGCAAAAAGTGGCCACGTGAGCCACTTTTTGCTTTGGTCTACGACCAGGCGAAGCCCGCTCCTGCCGGCATCGGCACGCAGCCCTCCTCGAGGGCGAACGGAGAGTCAGGACCCAAGAGGCCGGTCTCCAAGTAGATCGCGTTGGGCAGGCAAGCCATGACGTTGAGCTGCACGGGACCTCCGCCGTGCGAAGCATAGGACCGGCGGAAAGCAGCCGCCAGCGTGCCGATCTGCAGCATAGCCGTAGGACCGCCTGCGCGACGCAGGTCGGGTTGGATGATGTCTACAGCATCGCGCCGGAGGAAGCGTGCAAAGTCTGCCGGCGTGTAGAGATTCTCGCCCGTGGCGATGGGAATATCGAGCGCCTGAACCAGTGCTGCATACCCATCGACGTCGGCGGCGGGAATTGGCTCCTCCCACCAGAAACAACCCAGTTCCTGGAAGGCCCGACCCCGTCGAATGGCCTCAGCCGTGCTGAGTGCTTGGTTGGCATCGACCATCAGGGCAACATCGTCGCCCACGACCGTACGGACAGCTTCAATGCGCACCACATCTTCACGCAATGTCGGTGCGCCTACCTTGATCTTAACGCCACGGAATCCCTGCGCGACAGCTTCTGCGCAGATCTCCTGCACCCGGCTCAAGCTGTAGTTGAGCCACCCGACCATCGCATAGGCCGGCAGGCGCGAATGAATGCCGCCCCAGAGCTGCCAGCAGGGCACGCCCAGTGCCTTGCCCTGGCAGTCCCAGAGAGCCGTATCGATTGCAGCGATGCCGAAGGTCGCCAGACCTGCGGTTCCGTGATATTCCGTTTCGCGCACCATCGCCGCGTGGGTAGCCCGAACGAATGCGGGATCAGAGCCCAGAACAAGGGGCTGCAACTCGTGCTCGATCAGGGAAGCGAGTGCATCGGGTGCGCCCGCGATACGTCCAAAGTAGATCTCACTTGTACCGCTGATGGAAGCACCGTGCACGGTTTCATCGGTGTGTAGTGTGACCTCGACAGACCCGGCGCCGGGAAGGGCTTGCAGGGCATCACGAATAGGGTCGGGGTTGGGAACACGGTGATGGACGGTGATTTCGAGACGTGTAATTTGCATAGGATTCCTCCTCGGAACGATCAAGTATCCGCCGCCGGGCCAGGCTCGGGGCGCGCATAACCGGCGGAGGGGATCCCGCCACCGGTTATGCAGGTTTGTGCTCCTATTCTAGTTCAGGCCTGCGGGCAAACAAGCCAGCTCGCTCAATGCGGCTAGCGGATTGCGAAGACCACCTGCACGCTTACCGAAACAGAGAAAGAACCCGGATTGACACGCGGCGAGACAGCATCTTCCGCAAAGCCCATGCCCATCGACCGTTCGTAGGGCCCATGTGCAGAGCTACCGGTCTCAGTCACGAGGGTCGGGGGGCCTAACTGGATAGACAGCTCTCCGGCAAGCTGCTCGGCGCGGGACTTAGCGTCGCGAACCGCAGCCTCGCGGGCCTGTCGCTGTAGCGCATCCGAGTCCTCGACAACGAAGTTCACACCGGAGATCGCGTTCGCGCCCGCATTAACGATGCTCGACAGCAGTTCACCGACGGAATCAATGTTGCGTGTCGTCACCTGGACCTGGTGCGAGAGGTGGTAGATAATCTCGTCCGTCGGGCGACCCGTCTCAGGATCGTAGACAGTCTCGACCCAGAGATTGTAATTTACGGTCTGGGTCTTCTCTTCCAAAACGCCAAACGCCTCAGCCGCTGCCAAAGCGGCTTCCATCGTCGCAGCTGCTTCGGATACGAGCGCGTCCGAATTTGAGCCCCGAAGCTCCACACCGAAGTTCACCTGCGCCAGGTCGGGCTCGGCACTCGCGGTCCCCGTCCCAAAAACGGCCACACCCGCGCTCGGTTGTCCGTTGGGCATCAGCGCGCCGCTCTCGCTGCGCATTGAGACAGCACCGTCCGGCACGAGAGCAGACAGCCTTCCTACCGGAGCGCCACAGCCGGCCAGCAGTGCCAGTGCACTCAAGATCATCAACACGACAAACGGCCAACGATACGTCTTCATCTTCTATCTCCCCACTCGTATTTTTTTTGGAGACGTGCGCTCCAATACTGCCTGACATTCATCGGGAAGGCGTGGGAACTCTGATGTCTCGAATCTTCACGATGCTCCCCTTACTGCTCATAACGCAACGGTCCGGTAGAAAGTTCCAAGTTGGTCTGGATTGCGTGAATCGCGAGCTGACATATCATAGCTGATCATATCTGGTGGCACTCCCGGGACTGGTAGAACCAAGACCACCGTCCCGACTCCATAGAAATCCGCAAGTGCGAGCACAAGGAGGTATTTATGAAAGGCGACATTAGCTACTCCGAGATGCAGAAGGCAAACGACCCGGATACCGGTGTCGAAGTTACCCGGCTGAGCGGCGGAGGAGCAGAGACCAACCACCCCTATTTCACGGCATCGCAGGTGGACTTGGACAATCGCTTCGTGATCGTCAACTCGAACCGGACGGGACAGGATCAATTCTACACGCTGGACTTCGCTGACGGCAAGATGGTGCAGCTTACCGATGACGTCGACGTGCACAGCGCCTGCCTGGACCAGGCCAACCACCGAGTCTTCTATTTCGTGGGACAGACGTTAAAATCGGTGCGGCTTGATACGCTGGAGGAAGGGGAGCTGATGGAGATGTCTACCAGTTCCATTCCTGCGAGCCTGACTTGCACACAGGACGGACGCTATCTAGCCTGGACAATCGTAGAGTTGAACGACGTCGAATTGTGCACGGCGCGCTACGAAGGCGAGTTCTCGGGTGGGTCGAAGGGCTTCCGTGAGAAGTTCTTTCGCTATCCCACAAGCCTCATTCTGCGCTACGATACTGAGGCCAACTCGGGTTATGTGGTGACCGGTGACCAGCGGCGGATGACCCACGTGATCATCCATCCGCAGGATGGCAACACTATCCTCTTCTGCCATGAAGGTCCATGGACGCTGGTCCAGCGAATGTGGGTCGCAAACGTGGCGACGGACGAAGTGCACCCGCTCATCGAGACGAAACGCCATCTGGAGCGAGCCGGTCACGAGTTCTTCACTATGGACGGGCGCATCGGGACTCAATATTCGTACCGCTACCGATCCGATATGGACTGGCTTTTCGATGCCGACATCTACGTGAATCCCGACGGCTCGGGTGAGCAGCGCTACTACTACCCCTACCGGCGCCCGGTTCACGTTCATGCTAACCGCGAGAGCGAGCTGGCAGTAGGCGACACAGGCCAAATCCACGAGACAGACCCTGCATGGCGTGACTACATCTCGCTCATCAAGTACGACGCCGCCGGTCACCGTGCGATCGTAGGACGCCTCTGCCGGCACGGCACCTCCTGGCGTAAGAGCAGCCATCCCCATCCTGTGCTAACGCCAAATGGGAAGCACGTAATCTGGGGCTCGGACATAGGCGGGAAAATGAACGTCTATATGGCACCGGCGGATTGGGACGCGTGCGTGAAGAGCGACCGCTAGACTCAAGAACAGAAGACGTAAAGGAAGATGCCGACGTGAAAGAGACCACTATGCCGGAAACTGAATGGATCACTTGTGGGCGTGAGTTGCCGCTGCAGGAGCGGTTCTGCTATCGGGCACTGCGGGTTTTCGCCTACAAGGCAACGCCCCAGTTGGAGCTCCACCTTCACGTTCACTACCCCCACGACTGGCGGCCCACTGACCGGCGTCCCGCACTCGTTTTCTTCTTCGGCGGGGGGCTCCAGGATGGCACTGTGGAGCAGTTCACGCGGCAGGCGGTCTATTTGGCGGGACGTGGGATGATCGTCGCGCGCGCCGACTACCGGGTTATGCTCAAGCACGGCGTTACAGCGGACGCCTGTGTAGCGGATGCCAAGAGCGCTATCCGGTGGGTGCGCGCGCACGCCGGCGAGCTGGGCATTGACCCTGACAGGATCGCCGCGGGCGGCGGCTCCTCGGGCGGCTTCCTGGCGGCAGCGACGGGGATTCTGCCGGGGCTCGATGAGGCCGAGGAAGACTCGACCGTTTCCTCGCGGCCCAACCTGATGGTGCTTTTCAACCCGGCATTCGACATCCACTCGCGGACTGTGCTTATCGTGGATGAGATTCCGGGACATCTCCACGATCTGCTTCCAAAGTGCCTGGCACCTTCGGAGGAGCTGGCGCAGATTCTGCACATACCCTCGCAACTGACCTCAGACGCGCCACCGATGTGGATCTGGTACGGGACGGCGGATCCCATCTATCGCTTCGCGCAGGGATTCCTGGCGCGAGCGCGCGAGCTTGCGTGCCGGATGGACCTGCTATTGACCGAGGGTGCCAACCACGGAGACTTCAACGACTACATAACGCCCTATCGCGAAACCCTGGCAGGAGTGACCGCGTTTCTGGATAGCGCCGGCTATCTCTCTTAATCCTGTTGAAACAAGGAGATGACGTTCCATGCGTTTCGACAGGACCGGGGAATTGCTCGCGAGCAAAGTTACGGTATAATACGGAGTGTGTTGGGGCGTGGCCAAGTGGTAAGGCAACGGACTTTGAATCCGTGTATCGCACGTTCGAATCGTGCCGCCCCAGCCTGCAACAGCCCGGGTCCTCGCCCGGGCTGTTGCTTTATCCCCTCCAGGAAGGAGCGAGCTCAATGAGCCTATCGTCAGAGAGCGCAATCGCAGATCCGGGCTGGTCCATCGATCTCGAGGAGCGCCTTCAGAAGCTGCAAACAGACACCCTTCTGCTGGTACTCGCGGCTGTAGCAGGACTGGGCGTCTTGCTTCTGCGGGTGCCAGAGTCGCTGTTAACCACTTCGCAGAGTACGATGGGCACCATACTAACCTTCACACTCGCGGGCAGCGTCTATGCTTTGCACCGTTGGCGGGATGACATCGCGACCTGGGTGCTATTGTTTGGTGTGACGGCGCTCGTGTTGCTCTTAATGACCTGGTCGGGCTACGACGCTCTCGTTTTTCTACTGATTCTGCCCACGATTATCGCGACACTGCTGGTCAGTATGCCTGTGGGTTTGGGAGCGGCTGGTATCTTCAGTCTCCTTGTGGGGTTTTCGCCTGGTTGGATCATGGACCTGGATGCAGTCATCCGCGGTACCGCCCTGATCGCCATATGGGCGGCGGAGGGCGCATTGCTCTTGACTCTGAATCCACTCTTGAACACGGTCCAGTGGGCTTGGTATGGTTATGAGCGCACCCGCGACGCACTCGATCAGTCGCGGGAGTCGCAGCAGAAACTCCACGAGACCCTTGAGGATCTGACAGAAGCGAATGTGCAGCTCACCCGTCTGAACCGGCTGGCGCAAGCCCTCCGGCAGGCGGCGGACAATGAGCGACGCATCAAGGAGCAATTCGTGGCCAATGTGAGCCACGAGCTGCGCACGCCCCTTAATATGATTGTGGGATTTTGCGAGATGATTATGGAGACTCCTGAAGCCTACGGTGAGCCCGTACCGCCTATGCTCCTCTCCGATCTCGATGTCGTTTTCCGGAACAGCCAACACCTGGCAAGTCTTGTCGACGATGTCCTGGACCTCAGTCAGATTGAGGCGGGGCAAATGTCTCTCGTCCGCGAGCACGTCGTCTTCCGAGACATTATCGACTCGGCGATCACGGCGGTACAGCCTCTCTTTCAATCCAAGTCCCTGTATCTCGATGTTAGCATACCGGATGATCTGCCGGCTGTCTTTTGCGACCATGTGCGCGTGCGGGAGGTGATGCTGAATCTGCTCAGCAATGCCGGGCGATTCACCGAAGAGGGCGGCGTCCAGGTGACAGTCCGCCAGGAGGCAAAGGAGCTGCTAATCAGCGTCGCTGATACAGGGCCCGGCATCTCGACGGTGCAGCAGACCCGTCTCTTTAAGCCTTTCGAGCAACTGGACGGCACCATCCGCAGGCGCTATGGGGGCACCGGGTTGGGCCTCAGCATCAGCAAGAGCTTTGTCGAGCTGCACGAGGGCCGAATGTGGGTGGAGAGCGAGGAGGGCAAGGGCACGACCTTCTGCTTCAGCCTCCCCATAACGCGACGGGCGCCGCTGGATGAAAAGTATATGCGCTGGGTCGATCCGTACAACCCTTACGAGCCGCGCGCGCGCCCGCTGCGTCTGCCGCAAGTCGATGTGAAGCCGCGCTGGGTTATCATAGAGCAAGGGAACGCGATGCAGCGGCTGCTGTCGCGTCATGTGGAGGGCGTCGACCTGGTCGCCGTTCCAACTCTCGAGGGTGCCAGGCAGAGCCTCATCGAAACACCGGGCCAAGCGTTGTTGATCAACCAGCTTGACGTCCCGGCAAGCCTGACGGAGCTGCACGACCGGCTAGCGCTGCCTTTTGCAATTCCCATCATCGTCTGCTCTGTTCCCGGTATAGAGCAGGCTGTCAATGGGTTGGGCGTGTCTGACTATCTAATCAAACCGATCTCGCGCGAGAAACTCCTATCAGCGCTGCAGAAGCTCGACCGTCCCATCAAGACCGTCCTGATCGTCGACGATGAACGAGAAGCGCTGATGCTCTTTCGGCGTATCCTCTCCGCCTTCGATCCGGAGTGCCGCGTATTGCGAGCGCAGAATGGCAGGCAAGCCCTTCAGATTCTCCAGCAACACCGTCCGGACGTGATTCTTCTCGACTTGACGATGCCGGAAATGGATGGCTTCGAGCTTCTCAAGCTGCGCCAAGAGGCGCCATGGCAAGACATCCCGATTATCCTCATTTCGGCCCGCGATCCCCTCGGTCATCCAATTGTCAGTAACGCTATGGCGGTCACCGTTTCGAACGGATTGTCCGTTAGCCAGATCCTGACCGGCATTCAGATGTTCACAAAAATGCTATCTCCGGGGATCATAGATCAGGACAATTCTCTGGTTGCGTCAAGTCGGTCAACTCAGCAAAGAGAGACTCCCGCGTAAACGGCTTCTGAAGAAAACCAGCAGCGCCCAGGGCCGTCGCGAGCTTGACCTGAGGCAGTATGGTGCAGATGATCACGGGGATATCGTGTGTTTGGGGATGCTCGCGCAGCTGCCCGAGAAGCTCCCAGCCGTCAATCTCCGGCAGCATCACGTCGAGCACAATCGCCTCCGGCTGTAAAGATGCTGCCAGGCCCAACACCTCCTTCGGCTCCGAGACAGTGACCAGTTCGAAGCGCGTGCCGGCAACATACCTGTGGAAGAGCTGTAGCGTATCGGTATTATCATCGATCACGAGGATTGGAATCTTCCGGGGAAGGGCTGTAGGCAACGACAATGCCACCACGGTGCCCCGGGACGGATCACCCATCTCCAGTTTTCCGCCGCCCAACTCAATGAGTTGACGGCTAAGTGCGAAGTTGTTAGCCATAGCCTGATCAACGCGCACAGCCGAGCCATCTCGACGCGAACCGAAGACGAGCAACGTGATTTCGGTCTCAGTCACCTCAACCCGGATCTCAATATGTCCATTTCCCGCAGCCGGGGCAACTGCCGAAAGGACATTTAAAAGAGCCTGCCGCACGGTAGAAAGCTGGCCACGTACGGGCATAAGGTCAGGCGGCACTTCCAGAGATACGGTCACACCTAACGCCTCTGTGAGCGGGCCCGCCGTGGAGAGCGCGGACTCAACCACCGACCGGACATTCACAGTCTCACTCGGCAGTGTCTGTCGCAGCCACTCCAGTTCGCCATTTCGCCCATGCTTACCTGAAGGCAGATCATCACCGGAATCCCCTACATTGAGCTGATCCAGCTGTACCGCGTGCCGGTGCAGTAAGAGGTCTGCCAGGACGCGAATCGCGGCATGCTCGTCGCGGCGCAATTGCCGCACGCTCAGGCAGAGATCGGCTGCAACCTCGCGCTGGCTCAGTTGCTCCACGTAACGATAGGTTAGAATATTGTAGAGGCGCCAGGCGTGGGCATCAACAGGGACATGCCGGTCAGGCTTGAGCGATTCCACAGCATCGGCCAAAGTGCGTCGCAGTTGTGTGAGCGGACTTTGGCCGCCCTCAACGCCCAGCATTTCAAGAAGCCGGTTCTTACGCAATTCAGTCGGATCATATAAGTGTTGGAGGGCGTGATGCACTTCCTGCTCATAGTGCTTTCCCTCTTGCTGTGTCGTCATGTCCGCTGCCTGTCCTCTGATTGTCCGATCTTCATACCTGGACCGTAACCGATTGAATTATACTAGGGTGAGTCTGTGGTTTCAACTCCTCCCTATGGCATATCTAGGCTTAACTATAGACCCACGATATGAGCTGCCCAATAAGGTGAGCCAACTATGATCCAATTGTCAAAAACTAAAGCCGCTACAACCACCCAGGCGCCGAGCTTGCGCCGCGAGCACAGAGGCCTCCTGAGCATACTGGATGAGATCCGGAAGAATCATCTCATCCTGCTCCTGGCGATGCCGGCGATTATCTTGATATTCCTGCTGAGATATATCCCGATGTTTGGTATTGTGGTCGCCTTCCAGGATTTCCACGCGGAGACGGGGTTCTTAAGCCCGTGGGTGGGTTTCAAGAACTTCAATCTGTTGTTCGGTTCCCCTGTGATCTGGCGGCTGGTACGGAATACGATTATGCTCAACGTCCTCTTCCTGATAGCCGAGACGGTTTTCTCTGTGGGAATCGCGCTGATGCTGAACGAGCTCGGCAAGCCGCTTTTCAAAAAAGTGAGCCAATCGATCATGTACCTGCCCTTCTTTATGTCCTGGACCGTGGTGGCGATGATCCTCTACGGCTTCTTCGACTTCGAAGGCGGTATGGTGAACTCGGTTCTGCGGACCATTGGGTTGAGCCCGATGTCGTTTTATGACAAGCCCGAGTGGTGGCCGGTGATACTGACCACGCTCCGAGTATGGAAGGGCACCGGCAGCGGATGCATTCTCTACCTGGCCGTGCTTGTGGGAATTGACTTTCAGCTCTACGAGGCAGCAGAAATCGATGGCGCCAGCCGGTGGCAGCGTATGCGGCTGATCAGCTTGCCGTTGCTGCTGCCGACGATTGTCTTACTCACGCTACTCTCCATCGGACGGATCTTTTACGGTGACTTCGGGATGATTTATACCGTGGTCGGGAACAACGCCCTCCTCTACCCGACGACAGACGTCATCGACACGTATATCATCCGGGCGCTTCAGACCACGACCAACTTCGGAATGAGCACCGCCGTGGGTCTGAGTCAATCGGTATTAGGTTTCATTGCCATCTTCGGCTCCAACTGGCTTGTCAAGAAATGGTCGGAGAAACGCGGGGAAGACTTCTCGCTCTTCTAGAGTGCCGGACCATATTCGGATCGCGACCTAAGAGGAATGAATGAAATATACTAAGCTGAGCGACAAGCTCTTCACCGCCTTTAACTACGTAGCCGTATCCGTCTTTACGGTCCTCTGCTTCGTCCCTTTCTACCTGCTGGTGATCTCATCGATCACCGACGCTCAAGCGCTGCAAGTCGATGGTTATACGCTCTGGCCGCGCAAGTTCTCGCTCGAGGCTTACCGTTGGGTGCTGCGCGGTCAGCAGGTACTGACCGGATATCAGGTCTCAACCTTTGTTACCATCGTGGGAACTCTATTGAGCGTGATGCTGATGTCGGGTATTGCGTACGCCCTCTCGTCCAAAAAGCTTAAGTGGCGCAACCAACTGTCCTTCTACGTCTATTTCACTATGATCTTCGGGGGTGGGATTATCCCGTGGTTCATCACGATGCGAATGCTGGGTCTCTTCGACAACATCTGGGCCCTGATCGTACCGATGCTCATCAATCCATGGTGGATCTTTATCCTGCGCAACTACTTCAACAGCTTGCCGGGCGAGATTATGGAATCTGCCTACATCGACGGTGCGTCGGATTGGACGATCCTCACTCGCATCGTTCTGCCGCTCTCCACACCCGTGCTGGCGACAACCGCTCTCTTTGTGGCGGTCGCTTATTGGAACGATTGGTGGCACGGCGTCATCTTGCTGCAATTCGCTGAGTTCCGCCCGCTTCAGGTACTGATTCTGCGTGTCATCAACAGCATCCGCGCTATCCGCGCCGCGATGCAAATGCCGGGCGGACAGACCCTAGCCATCGGCACCGAGCAGATTCCGGCCAAGTCGATTCGCATGGCGATCGTCATGGTGACCATCGGTCCCATCATCCTGCTCTATCCCTTTGTTCAACGTTATTTCATCAAAGGCCTGACTGTGGGCTCGATCAAAGGTTGAATCGTAGGATTCGTGACTTGAAAGGAGGCGAAGCAAGCATTCAAGATAGAATCAAGTTCGCGGCAAGTTGCATTCTGTAACGTATTGGCTTTGTGCCCATCAGACGAAGGATTGGCATTCGATTACCCACAGGAGGAGTCAAAATGGCTATGAGATTAACACGACGTGAGATGTTGCGTCTGCTGGGTTTGGCCGGCGCCGGCGCGCTGGTCGGTTGCGCCACCCCCCAGACCATTGTTGAGACTGTTGAGCAAACCGTCGAAGTTGAAAGGGTCGTCGAGGTTGAAAGAGAAGTCCAAGTCGAGATTGAGAAGGTCGTCACCGCCGTCCCGGGACCCGACGGCCCCAAAGTGATCACGTATGTCGAATCGGCGGGGTTCGGTGTCCCCCAGTATCGCGAGACGATTGCTCCCATCGCCGCGGCGCTGTCAGAGAAGATGCAAAGCGAGGGCATAAACCTCGAGCTGCGGGTTCTACTGCTCGATGACCCGGCAACCGAGTATCCTCTGCTGTACGCCAGTGGCGCGGACTTCACGTTCGCATTCGATGCGCCCTGGAAGAACATGAACAGCCTCCGCGATCAGGGGTATCTGCGTCCGCTCCAATCCCTGCTGCCGGATTACCCGAACATCGTCGAGGCCATTACGCCCGAGGTGATCGAGTACAACTTTATGCACGGCAACCTATACGGCCTGCCGACCGGATTCTATGTGGCGTCCCATTCCGCTGGGCACGTGGTCTACCGCCAGGATCTGGCAGAGAAGTACGGGATGTACCCGCTCAAAACCCTTGATGAACTGGAGCTCTTCTTCGACGAGGTCCTCGCCAATGAGCCCGGTATGATCCCCATGGGCTGCGACCCCACGTTCAATCCCTACTATCTAACCGGTCCCTGGAGTTGGCACCAGCCCGAGGAATATCCGGCCAAGTACGGCTATAACCCGGGCAACGCTATGATCGGCGCCGGTGTCGAGGACATCATCCGCGAGAAGCTCAGCTACGTAGACTCAGAAACCGAGGATGGCTTCCGTGCCAAAGCGGAGCGGGCACGCGAATGGTCTCAGAAGGGCTACGTCAACCAGAACATGCTCCAGCTCTTGGACGTCAATGCCTACGACGAGTTCTTCAACCCCGGCAAATGCGCGTCGATCGTTTACAATGAGGCAATTCTGAAGGCCAAGCTGGAAATCCAGCCCGCACTACAGACCTATGTACCCGATGGGCTAGCAGCAGGATTCGACCAGACCGACTCACGTGCAGGTGGCAGCCTTGCTTTCGCGGTGTTCAGACAATGGAACTTCCAAGTGTTTAACTCAAACTCCGCGTTGGAGGACACCAAGGCAGGTCTCGCCTTCTTTGACTGGATGTTGGCCGATCAGGACAATATCGACATCTGGTTGATGGGTATTGATGGCGTCAACTACAAGAAACACGCGGACATGCGCTACGAGGATCTACCCGGCGTGGACGGCACCACTAACTACCGCCGGCGCTGGTTCGTCGCGGGTGTGCCCGGGCGCTTCGAGCGCGTACCGGTAGACGCTTCAGATGAGTATCTGGAGGTCCTGGAGTACATCACCAATCCCGACCACCATCTACCCAACCCGATGGAGCTGTACGAACCTGACCGCAAGGTTGTCGAGACGGAGCTGGCCCAGATGGACGCCGCGAACAAAGAGGCGCTCCTGCCGATGCAAGCAGGACAGGTGGACGTTGCACAGGGCACCGCCACCTACACAGCGGCCCTGGACGCTGCAGGACGTCAGCGGGTTAAGGAGAATTTCCAGGAGCAGCTCGACACCTGGATTACTGAGAATGAGTCACAGTTCCGCGACCAGTTGACGCGAGCGCAGGCCAAGCATGCAGAGTGGGAAGCCGGTCCGCACGCAGATTGGTTGGCAAGCCGCCAGGGGTAAGCCCGCTTTGAGTACGTCGAAGCTGAAACGGAACTGCAACGACAGAGTAATAGGAAACCGGGGGCGCTGCTCTATGCAGCGCCCCTTTTGACGATTGGACGAAGGGTGCGATAACTGGTTCATCGCATTCGGCCTGCTGCGGACCTACCGGCGCCCGGACTGCGTAAACGGAGAGTTTATGAACGGTATCATATTCAACATACAGCGTTTCAGTGTCCAC
>SLDA01000108.1 GCA_007125545.1 Thermoflexales bacterium
CGTCTGCGCGGCAGCTTGGGCGATGGCGGAGAGGACCATGTCCAGATCGTTGAGAACGGTGTCGTTAGCGAAGCGGAGGACGCGATAGTTGCAGCGGGGATCCGGCTCCCCTTCTCCTATTCTGATGGGAGAAGGGGCGGGGGGGATGAGGGCCCACATTCCGGACACATCACGTCTCGCCCAAAATAAGGAGAATGAAGATGATTGAACTACCAGAAGCAACGGTCATCGCCCGACAGATCGCCAAGACGCTGGGCGGAAAGCGGGTGGGGTCGGCGGTGGCGGGCGCCTCCCCGCACAAGTTTGCGTGGTACACAGGCGATCCGGCAGAATACAACGAGCGTCTCGCCGGGAAGGTCGTGGGCGCGGCGGAGGGCGTCGCGGGAAACATCGAGGTGCACGTCGGTGACATGCTGCTTTCGGTGAGCGCGCCGGTGCGCTATCACCAGGTGGGCGAGAAGCGACCCAAGAAGCACCAGTTGCTGGTCGAGTTCGAGGATGGAACGGCGATTAGCTCGAGCGCGCAGATGTGGGGCGGCTTCTTCTGTTTTCCGGCGGGCGGGGCAGGCGGCTTCTCCGACCGCGATCTCGGCAAGCAGCGCCCCTCGCCGCTGACGGACGAGTTCGACCGGGCCTACTTCGACACCCTCTTCGACGCGGAGGTGCCGAAGCTGTCGGCGAAGGCCTTTCTGGCGACGCAGCAGCGGGTGCCGGGGCTGGGCAACGGCGTGTTGCAGGACATCCTGTGGACCGCGCGCATCCATCCCAAAACGAAGATGGCCGAGTTGTTCCCGCGGGCACTGGACGCGATGTTCGACGCGGTCAAGGCCGTACTCGCGGCGATGGTGGCGCGGGGTGGGCGAGATACGGAGCGCGATCTCTTTTGGCAGCCGGGCGGCTACGTGACGGTGCTGAGCCGCAATACGGTTGACAAGCCCTGCCCCAACTGCGGCGCGCTGATCCGCAAGCAGCCATACTTGGGTGGCGCAATTTACTTTTGCGCGGAGTGCCAGCCACTGGGTGAAGGGTAGGGATCCGGAGAGTAAGTAGACTGAGTGAACTGGGAGGGGTTGATGCTGGGAATTGAGAGGGTGCCCACACCATGGACTTATTCGCAGGCGGTCGCGGCAGGTGACTACGTTTTCCTTGCGCTGCACCGCGGCGCCGGTTCGGATTTCGCGACGCAGTTCGATGGGGCAATAGAGGCGCTGAGCGAGACACTGGCGACTTTTCGACTGTCGTTGGGGGAGCTGGTCAAGGTACACGTCTGGCTGAAGCGGATCGAGGATCTGCCCGAGATGGAGCAGCGGTTTAATGATTACTTCGCCGTAGACACCTTCCCGGCACGGATGACGGCAACGACAGAGTTCGTCGATGCCGACTGTCTCGTGATGATTGAGGGTACGGCATATCGCGGCGGGGTGACCGTGTAGAGCAAAATCGCTTCGCCCTACTGGCCTAGTGGGAAGCGGAGCTCCGTTACGGCGCCGTTGTCGTTGCGGATCGACCAGTCACCGCGCAGGCTGAGACCCACAATGCTGTTCAGAAGGCCCAGACCTACGGAACGGATCTGACCCGCGAGCACCTCGGAGGGGTAACCCGTTCCCGAGTCTCGGTAGATCAGCCGCACCTGATCATCATCGCGCACGCTCTCCAGTGTGATGCGCAGTTCCCCGTCGCAGCATCCGTACTTCACACTGTTGGTGACGAGCTCACCGATGACCAGCGCTACGTGGTGCGCCTGCGTGGGCGTGATATGGACGGCTGAGGGACGAACGTTGACAACTAACTTCCGTACGTCCTTTGCAGCGGGCGTCGCTGCTTCGATAACCTGCCCGGCGAGGGTGTCGACCCGGAGCGGTCGCCATCCGCTCGCGGAGAGTAGGGAGTGCACCGTGGCCAGGCTGCTCACACGCTGCGCCAGATCGTCCATCACCGCCGACATTTTGACGCTTCCTTCTGAGCCGGCCCCTTGTGCAGCGACATCCATCTCTGCAGGCAGCCGCCGCTTTTCCGCTTGGATCAGGCCCAGAATCGCGGTCAGATTGTTCTTGACCCGGTGGTTGACCTCTCGAAGGAGCATCTGATTCGTTTGGTTCAGCTGCTCCAACTCCTCAGCGTACTCCGCCAGCACCGCCTCGGCGCGCTTGCGATCGCTGATATCCAGTCCGATGCCCACCTGCCGCCCGTCAGACAGCTCGATATTGGCCCAGCTCGTCTCGATCACTTCCCCTGATTTGGTTACCATCTGAATGTCTTTGAACCCGGGCCGCAGGGATTGCATGTACGCTGCAACCTCGGCGCGGTAATCGGGATCCGGATAGACAAGCTCCATAATATTGGTCTCGGCAGTATCAGCCTCGGTCCAGCCTGTGACGCGCTCCACGTGCTTGTTCAACGTGACCTGTTCGATCTGCGGATCGTAGACGGCGAACATAACGGGCGCGGTGTCGTAGATGCTTTGCAGCAGACCGCGCTCCGCCGTCAGAGCATCCTCGAGGCGCCGGTGCTCGGTAATATCCAGGCAAATCCCCACGACACCGGTGATGTTGCCTTCGCCATCACGTATGGGGGCGGCGGACTTGAGAATGGTGGCCCTGGTGCCATCGAACCGTTCGATGTCAATCATCTCGCTTGTGCGGGTTTCCCCGCTATGCAGAGCCCGCGTCATCGCCCATTCATCGGCTTGCACGGGATCGCCGGAGTCGGTCCACCACCCGGTGCGCTCAGCGTAGAGCTGGGCGCAGGTGACCGGGTTCCCTTGAAGTCCCCACATCGCACGAGCGTGGTCGTTCAACTCGATCAGGTGGCCTTCTCTGTCGGCGATGAGCACGGCGACCGGCAGCGCCCCAAGGATGGCTTGAAGGCGCGACCGCTCCATGGCCAGGTTGTCGGAGATGAGCCGCAACTCCTCGGCCTGGCTGCGGAGCTCCTCCCCGTGCTCCTCGAGTTCGGCCGTCTGCTCTTCCAACTCGGCCGTCTGTTCCTCCAACATAACGTTAGCGTCCTCAAGTTGGCGTTGCATCTGGAGCATGGCGGTCACGTCACTGCAGACACTGACCGCGCCCGTGATCCGTCCCGCGCTGTCGCGAATGGGGGCCGCGGAGTTGAGAATGGTCGCCGCGGTGCCGTCGAACCGCTCGATGTCGACCATCTCGGGGGCGCACGGCTCGCCGCGTTCGAGGGCGCGCATAATCGCCCATTCATCGGCTTGCACGGGATCGCCGGAGTCGGTCCAGTTTCCGGTGCGCTCAGCGTAGA
>SLDA01000128.1 GCA_007125545.1 Thermoflexales bacterium
GCCCTGGGGACACTGCGTCACCCAGGGCTGCATCTGTCAAAAGGTACCGGTGCTACGGTCGAGCGATGACAAAGTGCGGCGAGGTCCAGGTTTCCCAATGCATCGGGTTATCGGAGTCGCCGTTGGCCTTGAGCACAGAGATCACCACCCTCCGCGTAACATTACCGGATGATCAAGGGGAGGTAGACCCTGTAGCTGGTATCGACCGCCACGACCGGTGCCCAAAAGCCGCCTATCAGCCGGAAGCCGTTCCCGGTCGTATCCTCGCTGCCCGGACCGACGTCGAACTGGCCCAGAGTGCCGGATAGGCTGTAGCTTGACCCGGCGCTGCTGCCGCCGCCGGCATCAACGGTCCACCAATCGAGCCCGAAGGTAGCTACCGCAGCCCGCACGACTCGTTCGGCGCTCGGTGCTGCTCGCGCCCGCCCCACCATGATCAGCACAAGGGCGAAGCACGCCACTACGATGCGTAAACCTACTCTGTATCGCATACCACCCACCTCGCTCAGTAGACCGTGATCATAATGGGGCCGCCCCAGCCCTCGGCGCCCGCATCGTTGAGACGCGGACGCCAGCGCAAGCAGTGTAGGCGCTGGTTGTTGCCTGAATCCACGTCACAGGATACGCCCCGAGGCAGGTTGTTCCATACCGCTGTAGCGTTGAAGAAACGGTTGCTCAGATTGAAGCCGAAGTCGACGAAGCACTGTCCCACGCCCGGTCCCACCGCCGCCGTGACAGGCCCACCCGTGATGGTGTTGAATGACCTGGACACACCTACGAAGCCGGCAAGGTCCCAGCACTCGACCTGTGCCGCCGCCTTCACGAGGCCGTCGGCAGCGACGGGCTGAGTAAAACTGCCGCTCCCCCGTACATCGCCGGCCTGGCTCACCGTAAAGACGTTGCCGCTCATCGTATAGAGCCGCCATTCATCGGCGGAGCCATTGTACTCAGTCCAGGCCCAGCTGTGGCCGGGCGCGTCGTCGGTGGCGTAGCCATAGAAAGGCCGCGATGTGGGTCCCCCGCCGACGACGTACATACCGACCCAGTCCTCAAGGTCGCGCTTGATGCCCAGCACCTCGAAGCTGCTGATCGGGGCGCCGCCACCAATGCTCACGTGGCCGGTGGTCGGATCTGTGCTCACATTGGGCAGGCCCAGGGCCAACGGCGCTGCCGTGATGGCCTGACGGGGCGCTAGGGTCTCAAAGGTGCCGGCCCCCGCAGGACTGACCGCAATCTCCAACCATACGGCCTGGCCGGAGAAGGCGTCGGCACCGAAGTCGAGCGGGGCGGTGAACAGGCCGTCCTGCACGACGGTCGGAATGCTGATGGTACTGCCCACCTGGACGCCCGCCGTGGGGTCGTCGAAGAGCCGAAAGGCAAAGTCGAAGGTGCCGCTGGCAGGCCCGTTGTCATCTTGCAGCACCCCCTGATAGCTGATCGCCGAGGAGATGGTGGCCGTTGCGGTCAGGGGCAGGGCCTCTGCCGCGAACATCTCATCGCCCATCCCACCGGGCGCGGGGTCCGCTGGCGCGGGAACCGCAGGTGTATCGGCTTCCGATACCTCGTTGCCCGGACGGATGTCACCGGTTCCCTGAGCAACGGCGTTGCCCCCACCCAGTATCAGCAGCGCTACGAGCGCGCCCGCCAGCGCGCCGCCCCAGAATCCCGAATTACCAAACACAGATTTCACTATCGTCTTCATAGCCTCAGCCTCCTCTCGCGGAAAAACAATATAATTAGCATTATAATAACATTTTTGTCGCCGCGCAAGATGGAGCTGAGTAGATGGTGCGAATTGTCCGCCGGGCCCCCACCCACCTCTTGGCCGCCATCGTGGCGTCGTAGAAAATGTGCTCCGCCCTAGAGCTAAGGGCGGTCCGGTAGGAGGCCGACGAGTCTCATCGATTGCCATCTGACGTGGTTTCGACATAGGGCGAGGCCCTGCAGCGAAGCGTACAATCCCGGGAGTTAGGTGGTCCGCAGCCCAGGTTGTGTACCGCTTTCTTGATAGCCTCTTGATACTGGTTCTATATAGTGAGTATGGGATAATGACTTTAACGCGACGAACATACGGGCAGCTCTTACAGTTTCTTTCGTTTGTGACACGTTCTCTCCCCCATCCTCACCCATTTTTGCCTAGCTCTCACGCTCTGAGCCTAACATCAGCGAAAGAGACATTAGCGGCACCCTTAAGGGGGTAGCGCGTGAATCCAAAGCTGCGAGTCCAGCTACTCGGTGACTTTTGTCTGCTCTATGACGAAATGTTAGTCGATCGTGTAGATACACCGCGACTACAGTCTCTTGTCGCCTACCTTCTGCTGCATCAAAATGCACCTCAATCACGCCACCACTTGGCTTTCCTCTTTTGGCCCGACTCGGTTGAGAAACAAGCCCTGGCGAACTTTCGTAACCTCCTGTATCAGCTACGGCACGTCCTGCCCAAGGCGGACCACTTCCTACATATCGATGCCAAAAACGTGCAGTGGAGAGCTGACACCTCCTTTTCGTCGGATGTGACTGATCTGATGGATGCAGTAGCGCATGCAAACCGCGCTGAGCTAGCCGGAAATCGGATAAGGCTTCGGTGTGCACTTGAGAGAGTGGTGGATTTGTACCACGGCGACCTTCTTCCCAGTTGCTACGACGATTGGATTCTGGTTGAGCGTGATAGGTTCCGCCAGACGTTCATTGAGAAGCTGGGGCAGCTTGCCGACCTGCTGGAGAAGCAGTGTGACTATGACGCTGCTATCGCGTATGTGCGACGTCTTTTAGTGTACGATCCTATGCTGGAAGACACGTTTCGGTGGTTGATGCGCCTCTATACATTAAGTGGCAACCGCGCCGCAGCGTTACGGACTTACCATGCCTGTGTCACGATGCTACAGCAGGAATTTGGGGCAGATCCCGACCCGCTCACGGATAGAGAATATGAGCGATTACTGCGCAAAACCCCATCTCTCATATTATCGGTGCCGGTGCATGTGGAGCTGAAGGCCCCTGCACCGCTCATGGGACGGGAACGAGAGTTATTGGCACTAGAAGCAGCGCTCCAAGTAGTGGTCTCTGGAGAATCTCAATTGGTAGTTCTGTCCGGGGAAGCAGGGATTGGCAAGACGCGGTTGGCAGAGGAATTTGTCCTCTTCGCAGAACGGCAGGGCGCCGCCACAGCTATAGCCCGGTGCTATGCTGCCCAAGGTGAGTTACCCTTTGCTCCTGTGGCAACCTGGTTGCGCACTCTACCTTCAGCTCGAACTGA
>SLDA01000448.1 GCA_007125545.1 Thermoflexales bacterium
CAGGTATCGATCTCTATATGCCGGCACCGGAGGATGCAGTAACGGGACCGGAGATCGTCAATTTCAAGTGTCCGCAGTGCCAGGCAACGACCGCTTTCAGTGTTACAGATGGCGGGCTTCGCTGTGCCCACTGCGGCTACTATGAGCCGCCGGCTACAGAGGTGGTGGGCAAGGGGGCGCGGACATTCGAGTTCACGGTGGAGACGGTGACGGCGGCGCGACAAGCGGCGGCGCGACAAGCTAATGGGTGGGGGATAGAACGCCGTGAGCTGCAGTGTCAGAATTGTGGCGCGGGAACTTCCGTCCCACCTGGTGATCTAACGCATACCTGTCCCTTCTGCGGCTCCAATCGCGTGCTGCAACACGAGGCGCCGCAGGATCAACTGCGGCCCCGTTTCCTCATTCCCTTCAAGGTTGAGGTGCAGCGCTGCCAGGTGGTTGCCCGCGAGTGGCTTCGCAGTAGCTGGATGACACCCAACTCGCTCAAGGAAGCGGCGAGTGTGAGGGATTTCTCCGGGATCTACGTGCCCTACTGGACTTTCGACGCGCGCACGGCAGCGAGCTGGCGCGCCGAAGTTGGACGTCAAGTGACCGAGCGCTACTATGATTCTAGCAGCAAGACTTGGAAGTCGCGCACCAAGACGGTCTGGCGATGGGAGTCGGGCCGTGCGCAGCTCGCTTTTGATGATCTCCTCGTTAACGGTTCCACCAAGCTGAGTCTCGTATTGTTGAAAGCCATACAGGACTTCGACACACACGAGCTGGTACCCTATGCGCCATCCTACCTGGCGGGCTTCCTCGCACAGGCCTATGATCGCTCGCTTGAGGATGCATGGGAAGAGGGCCGCGAGCGGATGCGAGCGCGCACGCGGGAGGCTTGTCGGGGCCAAGCGTCTACGAATCAGATACGGAATTTCAGCATGCATCTGGATTTTAGCAACGAGAGTTACCGCTATGTGCTCGCCCCGCTCTATGTTGCTGCCTACCGCTATGAGAATGAGAGCTATCAGGTAATGGTTAATGGTCAGACCGGGGCCATCGCCGGCCAGCGCCCGGTGGACTGGACCAAGGTATGGCTGGCCATTGCAGCGATGCTCGCACCCGGTATCCTGTTGGGCTTGCTGGGTGTGTTGGCGACAGCCCTGGGCGTGGTGATAGCACCTTCCCTCGCGGCTGGCGGGCTTCTTCTGCTCATCGCTTTTGTTCTCCTGATTGTAGGTCTAATCCTTGCCGGAATGACGATCAGCAAGGCGAGGAAAATGGACGATGTCTGATCCTTTGCGCTATCATCGTGATGGGCGTCTTTCAGATCCTGCCCGGGCTTGGGACGTCCCAATGGTCCCGCTTCTCTGTGAAGCTTGTGATTGGCGGTACCTGGCCCCGGCGGGTTCGGCGATGGCAAGGCCGGTAGACGCCGGGGCGCCCGCGATCTGCCCCCATTGCGCTGCTCCGGCTGTTGTCATGCTGGATCCTCAGGAGGCGCACTTTCCTTATGCTACGGCCCCTGAGCTAGCCGTGCCCTTCGCCGTGAGCACAGAAGCGATCGACCGTCGTGTTGAGGCCTTCGCGGAAGGCATCCCCTATCCGCCGGAGGACTTGACGCCTGCGATCTTGCGACAGAGATTGCAGCGGCTCTACCTGCCCATGTGGCTCGTCGATAGCGACGTCGAGGCGCGCTGGCAGGCTGAGGTCGGCTTCGATTATAAGGTGGTCAGCCACCAGGAACGTTATGCGGATGGTGCCGGCTGGCAGAGCAAAGAGGTGCAGGAGGAACGGGTGCGCTGGGAACCGCGAGTCGGGAAGCTGGCGCGTCGCTATGACAACGTGCCGGCCCCGGCTTTGGGCCAGCACGCGCAGCTCTCGCGGGCGTTGGGAACCCACGAGGTCGATGACGGCAAGCCCTATAGGCCCGAGTTGGTCGAGGGTGCCCTCGTTCGAGCGCCAGATCGTGATCCGGAAGCAGCTTGGCCCGACGCAGAGGTCGGCGTGCGGCAGCGTGCTGTACAGGAGTGCCGCAGCGCAGCGCAGGCTGATCACATCCGCGATTTCCGGTGGAGCCCCAGGTACGCAGCGCAGCATTGGACTTTGATGCTCTTGCCCGTCTACGCGACTTACTATCGCGATGACGACGGGGTGCCGCAGCGCGTGCTGCTCAACGGAGAGACGGGCAAGCTCTACGGTGCGAAGCGGGGCTCATTGGCTCGTGCCGGTCGTGTGTCGATGATCATCGGTATCATAGCTGCGGTCATCTTTATGCTCGGTCTGGTCCTGGCGTTACTCGGCGCGGTCGCTCCGCCCCTGCTTATCCTCGGGATCCTCGGTGTGATCCTCGGGTTAGCGATCGGCGTCGGCGCGGTAATACCGCTCGCCCGGGTCTGGGCGTTCAACCACCGGCAGGCAAAGGGGCCTGAGAGGCCTGGAGAATGATAGAAGCGTTCGACAGCAGCATGGAGTTGGGCGCCGTTGTCGAATCCCGGCGCGAGGTCCCGGTGATCCACCGGACGGATGTGTTAGTGGTCGGAGGCGGTCCTGCCGGCGTTGGGGCCGCGCTTGCTGCCGCCCGGCATGGCGCGGCAACGACGATTGTCGAGCACTATGGGTTCCTGGGCGGTATGTGGACTGCAGGGCTCCTCAACCCCATTCTCGATCACCAGGAGAAGGGTGGGCTTGTCGAGGAGTTGATGCAGCGTCTGCGGACAGCGGGGAAGCTGAGCTCCGGCGCGCGTGCGAGCTTCGACAACGAGTATCTGAAATACCTTCTGGACCAGATGATGCTTGAGTCGGGGGTCGATATGCGATTGCACCGGTCAGCGGTGGGCGCGGTGGTCGACGGGGACCGGGTGCGCGGTATTCTTACCGAGAGTAAGTCCGGTCGCCAGGCGCTGTTGGCTGATGTGGTGATCGATTGCACGGGTGATGGGGACATCGCTGCCTCTGCCGGCGTGCCTTTCGTCAAGGGACGCGAAGAGGATGGGGAGATGCAGTCCGTCACCCTCTTCTTTATGTTGGCTAAGGTGCGGTATCGTCAGTTGCGTGGCGGACACGATATCTACAAGCTTCTGGAAAAGGCGGTTCGGACCCACGGTCTGGATTACGTGATTCCCTATCGAACGCCCTCCTTCTTTCACCTACCGCTTGAGAATCACTCCGTGGTCCAGATCGCCCACGTGCATGGGGTTGATGGCACGAATGCCGACGATCTGAGCCGCGCCGAAATCGAGGCACGTGCACAGATCCACCAAGCGG
>SLDA01000490.1 GCA_007125545.1 Thermoflexales bacterium
AGACCCGCCCCGGCACCGAGCCGGGGCGGGTCTGTGCTTGGATTCACGTCAGAGCTCGGGTGACGTCAGCCGCATGTCACCTCTTTCTGGCCGGTCAGCGCCGCATGGATCATCGCCGCCGCACACCCCACCCCCGCGTCCACGCGGAGCGCGGAAGTAGGGCAGTTCAGCCGGCACGCGCCGCATTCCATACACGCGTCGGGACGCACCACAGACAGAGCCCGGCTGCCGTTACTGGGACGAAGCGCAAACACGCTATGGGGACAGACTGCTACACACATCCCGCAAGCAATGCAGAGATCAGGGCTAAAAGCCAGCGTGTTATGGGCGCTCACCGCCACATACGTCCCTTCGTCCTGTTTGGACGAGCCGCAACACGTTTTCGGTTGACAACAGCTTGCCATCATTGTCTCCTTTATAACCGGGCGCCAGGCCTCAGACGCCGAACCACCTAACGAGCACCAGTCCCAACGCGAGCAACACGCCGGATGCGAAGAGAATAGCCATCGGACGAATATAGGTCGCCATCTCACGCTTGACGCCGCTGCGCGACGTAAAGGTTGTTGCGCCCGTGAAGTTGAGTGCCAGATACGCTGTCACGGGTGGCATCGCGAGTAGATAGGCGACAGCCCACCCCAGGCGCAGTGGCGTGGACATCTCACCGGGCCCCACCAGCGCCAGAACAGCAAACACAGATGCGATGATCCCGCCAAGGATAAAGCCCTTTGCACTGAAGTCGCGCGCCGGGAGCCAGGGAAGCAGAATGGGAAAAAGCACAGCCCCACCCAGAATCGCGCTCACCGCTGCATACGCCGCCAGAGGGCCGGCTAACAGCCACAACAGCAGCGCCGCAACGAATGCGGGGACTGCAACGTGCACCAACTCAATTGGGATCAGAACCAGCCGATCCCATAATGTGAACCGGACTCGCCGCATCTCGGGCGTCGCCGTCCCGGTGTCCATATAAGCGCCGAGATCCGCAGCGCGCACCGGCCCGTAGGCGACCGAGAAGCCGGTCTGCCGCTTCACCTCGTGTGCCGCCACGCCTGGAGCACCGAGTTGGGGCAGGATCAGCCGGCGGTGAGTAACCACGTCGCGGAGACCCGTGGACTCCACGCGACGCACCACCTCTTCCGTGCCGAAGGTGCCCTTACCCGCCGCACACCAAACGTTAATCCCCTGTGTATCCAGAACCAGGATGTAGCTATCGATCCCGTGCAAGGCCGTTCGTAGCGCATCGAAGCTGAGCGTGTAGTTGGCGGTCACGAAAACGGGCGCGGCGGGGGTTGGGTGTCCCAACGCGTACAGGCCTGGCTCCACCCGATGTGCATCCCGCCGGTAGCCCCAGCGCACGAGGATATGGTCCCAGCGCTCGGCGAAAGTAGGCGTACTCGTTGTGCTCATAATGCGTGCTGTTGAGTTCATAGGGCTCCTTAAAGAATTTCTCCAACGATCTCGCGAAACCAGGCGATGTTCTCGCTGTCAGGGCAGTAGCATCTTGCAGGACCGTCGGTCGTACCCGCGACCCAGCCCGCCTCCCGCAAGACCTTCAGATGCTGCGACACTGTCGCCTGCGCCACCGGCAGGTACTCGACAATGTCACCTGTGATACAGCCAGGATGCGTTACAAGAAACTTCATAATCTCAAACCGAACCGGACTTCCCAGCGCCTTGAACATACGCACCAGACGTTCCTGGCTTTCGCCATCGATATCCAGTGTACAGCAGGCTTCAGAACAGATGGCACAGGCTATAGTCTCGTTCATAGGGTCCTTTCATCGTAATTTTACGATAAAGAGTATACACGGCATTCAGAGGGTTGTCAATACCTTTCGGGATCGAATCTTCCAACACGGGCACCACCAGGCACGTGCGCGCAGGGTGAATCGTGGTATAGTCATGCCATAGCGAGCAAGCGACTGCATGTCACCGATCAGGGAGCAAAATCTATGGACCGACCGGAATTCGAACGGCGCCTTTCGCAGCTTCAGGCTGACTATGAATCCCTCATCACACGGAAGAACGAAATCGACCCATACTGGTACAATGGCATCTTCGAGCGCTACCGCTACCCGATTCTGACTGCCGACCACACCCCCATCTTCTGGCGCTATGACCTGCTCCGCGACACGAACCCTTACCTGATGGAACGAATGGGCATCAACGGCGTTTTTAATGCCGGCGCCCTCGAACTCGACGGCAAGATTCTGCTTGTCAACCGCGTTGAGGGCGCCGATCGCAAGTCCTTCTTCGCCGTAGCGGAGAGCGCAAACGGCATCGATGGCTTCCGTTTCTGGGATCTGCCCATCGTGATGCCGGAGACGGAGGAGCCGGACATTAACGTGTACGATATGCGCCTGACCCAGCACGAGGACGGCTGGATCTACGGCGTCTTCTGCACCGAGCGCAAAGACCCGGACGCGCCGCCCGGCGATATGAGCAGCGCTATCGCCCAATCCGGCATTGCCCGCACCCGCGACCTGAAGAGCTGGGAGCGGCTGGCTGACCTGCAAACGAGCTCGCCCCAACAGCGCAACGTCGTACTCCATCCGGAGTTTATCGACGGCAAGTACGCCTTCTACACCCGCCCCCAGGACGACTTCATCCAGGCAGGGACGGGGGGCGGGATCGCGTTCGGGCTGGCGGATGAGATCGAAGAGGCCGTGATCGACGCGGAGATTCTCGTCGACCCCCGTGCCTATCACACCGTCAAGGAGCTAAAGAACGGCGCAGGAGCCGTTCCAATCAAGACGCCGGCAGGGTGGCTGCACATCGCCCACGGCGTGCGCGCCTGCGCTGCCGGGCTCCGATACGTGCTCTACGCCTTCTTGTGCGACCCTGAGAACCCCGCCAAGGTCACCCGTCAGCCCGGCGGCTACCTGATGGCGCCGGTGGGCGAGGAACGGGTTGGGGATGTGTCCAATGTCCTCTTCTGCAACGGCGCAGTGGCGCGGGAGAATGGCGAGCTGTTCATCTACTACGCCTCATCGGACACGCGGATGCACGTAGCCACCACCACCGTCGACCGGATGCTGGACTATGTCCACAACACCCCACCCGACGGCGGCAGATCGGCGTTCTGTGCCGCACAGCGTATCACGCTGATCGAGCGCAACCTGGCCTTTCTGAACGAACAGGTACCGTAACCCAGCGCACAACAAGCCCTACGCGGCCACGATCACGCATCGCGAATCCAGGACCCAGCAGCGAGTATCCAGTATCGAGCATCAA
>SLDA01000596.1 GCA_007125545.1 Thermoflexales bacterium
AAGTCGAATCGCGGATTCCTGACGCGAGCACAGAAGGCGAAGCTGGACTGGGAATCCTGGCAGGAGGAGCTGGGTACGGACACCGCCAGTCCCATCAATCCCCAGCGGGTTGCTTACGAACTGGATCCATTCCTGGACCATGACGCGATTGTCACGACTGACAGCGGCACCATCACGACCTGGATTGCCCGACAGTGGAAGCTTCGGGGTAACCAGGAGTTTATCGTCTCCGGAATGCTCGCTTCAATGGCGTGTGGGGTGCCCTATGCCATTGCCGCACAACTGGCATATCCGGAGCGGCAGGTGGTCACCTTTATAGGTGATGGCGGGCTATCGATGCTTATAGGTGAGCTCGCGACCTGTGTGAAGTACAACTTGCCCATCAAGATTGTCGTGATCAAGAACGGCGAGTTGGGCATGATCAAGTGGGAGCAGATCTTCCTGGAAGGGAACCCGCAGTATGAGATCGAGCTTCAGTCCATTGACTTTGCCAAGGTCGCGGACGGATTTGGCGTGGCGGGTTTCAGGGTGGAAGACCCCAATGAGGTCCGTGCGACGCTGAAGCAGGCCTTCGAACATCCCGGACCGGCGCTTGTGGAGGCCGTTGTGGATCCGAACGTCGGCCCGATTCCCGGTATGATCACCCGGTCCCAGGCGACGAATTTCCTTAAGTCGATGGCGAAGGGGCAGCCCGAGCGCACCGGTATCATTGGTACCATGGGCAGGGATTATCTGAGGCAGGTTGTGTAATGCAGTCACCAGGACAGACGCCGAGCAAGCGGACGCGCTCGACACGTATGTTGCGGGGCTTCATTACCTTGACCATCTTCGTTACCTGGACGGAGTTGGCGTTTTTACATTTCCGAGGCAGTTTCCACGATCACTTCATGTACGCGCCTTTCCTCGCTTTTCCCCTGGCCGTCTTGCTCGGCGTAATAGGCTTGCTCAAGAATGACGAACAGCGCTCACGCCGGAGCTTCCGCATTCCTGTCTTGATCTACGCTTTGGAGGGACTCGCCGGCACGTTCTTCCACCTGCGCGGTTTGGGCAAGGAGATGGGCGGCACCGACAACTGGAAGTACAATGTCCAGACAGGACCGCCCTTCACCGCACCCCCGCAGGTGGCGCTCGTGGGGCTCGCCGGGATGGCCGCAGCCTCAGATGTCTCACCGACAAAGCTGGCACGTGTGGTAGATGTCACGAACGCGTTGGGATACCTGTTCATCGCGACCGAAGCAGCGTGGAATCACTGGCGCGGCTACTTCTACAACAAATTGATGTTCATCCCCGCGCTGGTCGGACCCCTGATGGCGCTGCTGCACCTGGGCAGCCTCTTCAACGTGGGCAAATCCCGGAAGGTCCGTGGGCCTCTCTCCGCCCTCAGTGTGCTTGCCGGCGTGATTGGCTTCGGCATGCACGTCTACCATATCAAAAAGTGGCGAGGCGGATTCCGCGATCCGTGGGGCAAACCTCGCTGGGACCGTCTTTTCTTCGGTCCGCCGCTCTTTGTTCCCTTGCAGTTTCTGGTCTATGGCGTTCTGTCCCTATTGACCGCCCGGTCGGAGTCGAGAGGAGGAGCCCGCTATGACTGAACAGACATCCGAGAATAGAAGAAAGAGGTTGGCAGCGTCCGCTCCAGACCATCCTCCGCCCGACATACCGCTGGGCGGTGGCGCCGCGCACTCACCCTACCCGGACTACGATGTCGTTTCGCCGGATAAGTGGCGACTCGACTGGGACGAGCCTACGCGCCGTTTGGTCCTTGACCGCGTGCGCAACGTGCCACCCTACCGCTTCTTCAGCGCTGATGAGGTGGCCTGTCTGGAGGCGGTTTGTGAGAGGCTCTTCCCACAGGAGGATCGTCCGCCCGAGTTCCACATTCCCATCGCACCCTGGATCGACGACCGGTTGCACTGGGATGAGGGCAAAGGCTATCGCTACGAGGGAATGCCGTCCGATCAGGAGGCTTACCGGTGGGGCTTGCTCGGGATACAGGAAGCGGCGTATGCGCTCTTTGGGCAGCGTTTCGAGGCACTTGACGGAGTGCAGCAGGATAGGGTCCTGTGGCGCGTTTCGGCGGGGAACCCTCCGGGAGCCAGTTGGCAGATCTTGCCCGCTCATCGTTTTTTTGGCCTCCTTATGGATGATGCCATCACCGAGTACTATGCCCATCCGACCGCCTGGGCCGAGATAGGCTTCAACGGGCCGGCCTCGCCGCGCGGTCATATTCGCTTGGGGCCAGGGATGCCCGATCCCTGGGAGGCGCGCGAGGTCGCATCGCTCGACTCCGTCGAGATCGTCCGCCGCGCGTTGGAGCGGAAGGAGTCGGAGTTATGAATGGCGGCACGAGTGGCGATAAAGTCGATGTACTGATCATCGGGGCGGGAGCCGCCGGAAGCGTGTTGGCGAAGGAGCTGGCGGAAGCTGGGTTCAGCGTCGTGGTTCTGGAAGCCGGCCCTCACTGGGTTCCGGAACGGGACTTCGTCTCGGATGAGAAGGGTGCGCAGAAGCTGTACTGGACCGATCCGCGGGTCACGGCAGGCGACGATCCCATTGAGCTGGGGGGTAATGTCACCGGTAAGGGAGTAGGTGGCAGCACCGTTCATTACACCATGGTGGCCCTTCGCATGCACGAAAGCGACTTCATGGTGCGTTCCCTCGACGGGGTTGCCGACGATTGGCCGATCCGTTACGAGGACCTGGCACCCTACTACCGCCGGGTTGAGGAGGCGTTACATATCGCGGGCCCGATCTCCTGGCCCTGGGGTCCGCCACGCGACAGCAGGTATCACGGATTTAGCACCTACCCCTTCCGGCAGCACCCACTCAATGCGGCAGGGGAGTTGTTCAGCCAGGGCTGTGAGAAGCTGGGAATCCGGTGGGCGCCGGCGCCCCTCGCCACGCTCTCGGCACGCAGAGGAGACCGCGCGAGCTGCGTCTACCGGGGTTGGTGCAACTATGGTTGCTCCACCAATGCCAAATCAAGCACGTTGGTTACCTTTATCCCCCAGGCGTTGCATGCGGGCGCCGATGTGCGTCCAAATTGCATGGCGACACGCATCAACCTGGACGCGGCAGGACGCGCTGAAAGTGTCAGCTACGTGCGTACGGGTACCAACGGGCGCCAGGTCGAGGAGCAGCAGGAGGCCGAACTGATTATTCTCTCTGCCTATGCGATCGAGTCTCCACGCCTCCTTCTAAACTCGGCGCAGGCGGGGCATCCGGA
>SLDA01000461.1 GCA_007125545.1 Thermoflexales bacterium
CTTTCCTCTAGTGTCTGCGCCCGAAGCGGTTTCTCAATAGAACGGCTGTGGTGTTCAGGCTAAGGAGTAAGGCAAGCAGTACGATGATCGCTGCCGCGGCAATGCTGCGGAATACATCCTGGGGCCGCGTTGTCCACTGGTAGATCTGGATCGGCAGGGTTGTGAACTTGGAAAATGGGCCATCGGGATCGGCGGTTATGTAGGTCGAGGCGCCGACAACGACCAGGGGAGCGGTCTCGCCGATGGCACGGGACATCGCCAGGATCGTCCCGGTCAGGATGCCGGACAAGGCGTTGGGGAGTACATGCGACCAGATGGTCTGCCACCGGGTCGCCCCCAAGCCGAAAGCGGCTTCGCGCAGCGAACTGGGCACGGCCTTGATCGCTTCCTGCGCGTTGATGATGATCAGTGGCAGGATCAGCAGGCCCAAGGTGAGGCCTGCCGAGATGATCGTGCGCCCGTTGGCCGTGGTCGGGTCGGTGTAGCCGAAGAGCGCGCCGCTGGTGAGCGGCTCCAGGACTCTAACGAAGATCGCCAGTCCGAGGATACCGTAGATGATGGAGGGCACGCCGGCCAAGTTGTTGATGTTTGTCTGGAGGATCCGGTTCAGTGCGTTGTCGGTAGCATACTCTTGCAAGTAGATCGCCGCGCCTACGCCGAGCGGAAAGGCGAAGAGGAAGGCAATGGCGATGGTCCATAGAGAGCCCAGCGCAGCGGTGCGCACCCCGGCCTTCATCGCGTCCGCGGATTGAGGGGAGGTCAGGAACGCGACGTCGATCCAGCTCTTGAAGGCCACCTCGGCGCCGGGATAGCTCTCGGTGAGTTCGGCCGAGATTCTGGCGCGCTGGAAAAGAGAGGCCAGCAGACTCCACTTGCCGATGACCCTTGGCCTGACGATATGCTCGTGGATGAGGTCCTCGATATTGGCCGCGCTCCGCTGCTCGAACGATTGGTCGTTCTCCAGGCGGCGGAAGAGCCCGGCGGAGATGTTCCCCTCCAATACCGCGATCAGGTCGGCCTTGGATAGCTCATCTAGCGGGCGACCCTCCGGGGTGAGGGTTACGGGGTCCACTCGGTTCTCGATAGCGACGTAGCCGAAGGCGTCATTGACGATGTTAACCAGGAGGGCCAGAAGCACGACGATCCCCACGACGGTCGAGACCTGAAAGACGGTCCGCCATAGCTTGCCTCGGCGGTTGCGGCGCTTCATGTTGGTGCGGAAGTCACCTGAATTGGGACTGGATTCGCTCATTCGTACTCCTCTCGGAAGCGCTTGACCACCTTCTGACTGATAAGGTTCAGGACGAGGGTCATTAAGAACAGCATCAAGCCGATGGCAAAGATGCTGTTGTAGTCCAGCGAGTTGTAGCTGAGATCGCCACCGCTGATGCGCACGATGTGCCCGGTCATGGTCTCGGCGGCTTCGAAGGGGTTGAAGGTGAACTTAGGCCCGGCGCCCGCCGCGATTGCCACGATCATCGTTTCTCCGATGGCGCGGGAGGCGGCGACGATGAAGGCGGCGGCGATCCCCGAGAAGGCGGAGGGTACGATGATCCTCAACGCGGTCTCCAGCCGGGTGGCGCCGAGCCCGTAGGCGGCTTCACGGAGCGCGTTGGGCACGGCACTGAGTGCCTCTTCGCTCATTGAGCTGACAATGGGCAGGATCAGCACCCCCATCACGAGGCCCGCCGATGCGGTATTATAGATTTGGACGGTGTTCTGTCCCAACAGATTGCGCAGAAGTGGGGTGACGAAGGTCAGGGCAAAGTAGCCGTAGACAACCGTAGGCACGCCCGCGAGCACCTCGAGAATCGGCTTGAGTAGGGCTCGCGTGCGCTCGGCGGCGTATTCACTCAGATAGATGGCGACGCCCAGCCCGAGCGGCAGCGCCACGGAGAGGGCAATCAGCGAGGTCATCAGTGTCGCATTGATTAGCGCCCAGATTCCGAACCTGCCGATCTGTGGGTTCCACTCGGTTTTGCCGAAGAACTCCAGCAGCGTGACCCGCTGCGCACTCTCGATGATGAAGCCGGCTTGGTGTGCCACCGGAATCGTTCCTTCGACGCCCCGCTCGACCTCCAAGTGGTTGCCCGCGATCTCGATTACCCGCATGATCTCGCTATCGATGCGAATGAGATTGCCGGTCCGCAGGCCGGCTCCGGACGCACCCACCTCGAAGCTCGTCCAGCCGGCTCCGATATCCTCGGCCAGCGGTTTGTTGGTGCGTTCCCATTGCGTTCTGGTGAAGAAGAGCATGGATTCCTTGCTCAGCTCGTAGACGATCCCGATGGTGGTGAAGATCGAAAGGACGCCGCACATGAAGAGAAAAGCTTGGATCAGCGTCTCTGTCACGCGCGGATTCCTGCGCAAGGTCTCCCACGTTCCCAATTCCTGTTCCACGACCGTGGACATTCTGTCCGCCGATCGTTCGCGCACGTCCTTTCCGCGACCATTGGGTGCGTCCGCACCGTGTGCGCCGGCACGTAAAGGTCTCTCCTGAAGTTGTGCCTTCCGTTCAGCTATCGCCATGGTTGTTTTTCCTCCCCTCCTTCTGCGCTTAACAGAGCTATTGCCAGGACACCAAGCTGCCCCTCGCGCAAGGAGTACCAGACTCCTTGCGCGAGGGGAGACTCCCCACGGTCTTCGTGATGTCGGTCCTGGCGTCAGCGTCTTGCGTTCCACTTCCGCCTTGGGTTCTACTGTCCCATCGTGTCTAGCCAGGCCTGCCGTGCACCGTTCAGCGCCTGGTCGCTCGCCGGGAAGTAGCCCACGTCGACGACCTCCTCGTTGACATAGGTCAGGACGAAGTTGATGAATGCCGCGACTTGGGGCTTTTCCTGCATAATCTTGGCATCCGAGTAGATGAAGAGTGGGCGTGCCAGCGGGTAAGTGTTATTGTCCACATTCTCACGAATAGGTTCGACCCCTTCGAGGGACAGAATCTTGAGCGTGCCCGTGTTCTCGGCATAGTAGGCGTATCCGAAGTAGCCGATGGCGTAGGGGCTGCCCAGGACACCCTGGACCAGGACGTTATCATCCTCGCTAAGCTGTGTATCGGTGGCGCTCAAGTGCGGTGTCCTGTCGCTGTCAAAGACTTCCTCGACGAAGTAATCAAAGGTGCCGCTGTCGGTGCCGGGTATGAAGCGCAGGATGCGCTCATTCGGCCATTCCGGGCGGACATCGGCCCAAGTGGTGGCGGCATCGCCAAAGAGGAGGGCCAA
>SLDA01000414.1 GCA_007125545.1 Thermoflexales bacterium
GAGCGTGCCCCGTTTGCTAACCGCGCAAGGCTGTGCGACCACGGCTGTGCACGTTCGAGCCGTCGCCGATGAGTCGGCGCGCCTCGCGGAGCGCTTTGGAGTGGATGGGATGCAAGCCAGGGCCGCCGGCTGGTTACACGACGTCAGCGCGATCATTCCTGTAACATCTCGTGTCGCGTTCGCCGAGTGCCACGGCATCCCCGTCCTGGCAGAAGAGCGCTTGGCCCCGATGATTCTGCACCAGAAGCTGTCTGCCGTGCTTGCACGAGATCTCTTTGAGATAGAGGACCCGGAGATTCTTGCGGCGATTGCCTGTCACACGACACTTCGACAGGATGCAAAGCCGCTCGATAAGGTCGTCTTCCTGGCCGACAAGATCGCCTGGGATCAGCCGGGCACGCCGCCCTATTTGGATGACCTTAATCGGGCCTTGAGCAGCTCGCTTGATCGTGCGGTCTGCGTTTATCTGGGAACGCTGTGGGATCGCCGGCATGCTCTCCCTGTTCTGCATCCCTGGCTGGCTGCTGCCTATGCACAGCTCTGTGCTCTACCTCACCAGGTACGGGCGGACATCAGCATCGCGAAGAAGATACAGGTGAAATAGAAGACGAAGAGCATGGCGCCCAGCAGCAGGACGAGACCACCGCCGCCGATGCCCAGCCAGGACCAGAGCCGCGTCCGCTCGGGATCGACCGCGTCCTTTCCTGCGAGCAGTCCGATGAGACCGAGCCCGACCGCGAGGAAGGGCAAGCAATAGGCGAACTGCCCAAGGGTGAGACACGAGACCAGAACCAAGACGCCGGACGCGAGGGCTCCCAGCGCTGCCAGGTCGTAGCTGTTGCCTCTGAAGGTCACCGTGCGGCGTGGTCTCCGTGGTGCATCCTTATTGGGTTTCTCAGGTACCGGATTGCGTGCATCTCTCTCTGTGTGTGTCATACCATCCTCCTGCTCAGCTAGGCAAACGGGTGAATACACGTGCTTGCGGTGGAGGGTTCAGAGTGTGCCGGAGCTTACCTCGAGAATCAACCGAGTTCGGAAACACCGTTGCGGGTTATCGATGAAATTCAGGGCTTTCAGTACTTCGTCAGGTCGTCCCGTTGCACCGGGGCGAGCCCCAACGCGCATCCACAGACCGACCCAGGGCGACGGTGTATCACGGATCAGCTCGAGCTTCTTGACCAAAGGGCGGAGGTTGTAGCTCTTGCCGCGATGCCTGCGCCCGCGCCTTTCCAGCGACACCGACTCCGATGCCGTAAACTGGTCAATGGCGCTCTGTAAGCTATCCTCCTTCACGTGGCCAAGCCAGACCTTATACTCGGCCTCGACCAGCTGCTCGGACAGAGCGGGAGCGCTATCCTCGACAGGGGCGATGCTGACGACGTTCAGGTCGGCTGGCGTGACATCCTGGAGGGCACGGGCTATCCCTTCCGAGGACCACGGCTCCTCCATCAAGATATCGAGGAGGTCTGCCTCGCTTCCGCAGCCCACGGGGAGGGGAGCTGCAAAGTTCATTCGCGGTCGGGGGTTAAAGCCCTGGCTGTACTTGAGTGGGACGTGCGCCCGCCGGAGGGTCCGCTCCCACACCCTCCCCAACTCCAACACCGATACATACGCGAGGCTTCGTGATGTCCCGAATGTGATGCGATGGCGGAGCCTGAACTCGTCCGTAGCAGCGTTCAAACCAATACCGGACATGCCCATTCCTCTGTGCGCAACTCAGCATAGTTCTGCAGAATGCCGCATGCGTGGCACTGCTCGCGACAATCGACCAGCAGCTTGCCTTCTCGGCTACGGCGGTAGTCCTGCAGGAAGAAACGCTTTTCCACGCCGCTCTGGAGGTGGTCCCACGGCAGCGTCTCCTCCTCGGCACGGCGCCGGGTCAGGTAAAAGTCCAGGAAAGCTTCAGGGCTGTCGAACTGCGCCTGCAGTCCCTCCCCGGGCAGCTCGGCGATAGCCCGATGCCACGCGTCCTCGTTCCGCCAGTCATCCCACGCATCGAAGCGTGCTCCAAGGTGCCAGGCACGCTCGACGAGCTCGTTCAAACGACGGTCGCCCCGTGCGAGCAGTGCCTCGAGCTGCGAGCTCATATAGGGGTTCCAGGAAAGCTGCAGGCCACGCCCCCGTATGCCTTCTCGGAGCATACTCTGACGTCGCTCGATGGTAGCGGCGTCCGCCAGTGGTTCCCATTGGAAGCTGGTGTGCGGTTTGGGGATAAAGGTACTCACGCTGACGTGGACTTCGGTCCTGCGTGCGCCCACCTGATTCCCAATCTTGCGGACCTGGTGCGTCATATCGATGATGGCTTCAACGTCAGCATCGGTCTCGGTTGGGAGCCCGATCATAAAGTAGAGCTTAATCACGCGCCAGCCCCGCTCGAAGACGGTGGTGGCGACTTGGAGCAGTTCTTCGGTCGTGATGTTCTTGTTGATGCGATACCGGAGTTCCTCGCTGCCCGCCTCTGGAGCGAAGGTGAATCCGGAGCGGCGTCCTTCACTGAGGGTTTCGGCGAGTTCTACTGAGAACGCATCGATCCGCAAACTGGGCAGCGAGGTCGAGATGTGCCGACCCTCGAAGCGCGCCCGGAGCTGCGGGATCAAGTCTGTGATGTGGGAGTAGTCCGCCGATGAGAGCGAGAGCAGCGCCAGTTCCTCATAGCCGGTTGCGTCAATGATCGCCTCAGCCGTGTCGACAATCTCTTCCACGGAGCGCTCGCGCACCGGACGGGTGATCGATCCTGCCTGGCAGAAGCGGCAGCCCCGCGTACAGCCGCGGTGAATTTCGACGACGGCACGGTTGAAGACGATCTCGATATTCGGTACGATTTGGCGGATCGGGGTCGGCGGCAGGACGGGCACGATGCGCTTCAGTACTTCATGGGGAACACTCGGCTCGGTAGGTTCGATACGGGCCAGCTCGCCGGTGGATGCGTAAACCGGCTGGTAGAACTGTGGCACATAGAGACCTGGAGTACTCGCCAGAAGGCGTAATTGCTCGACACGTGGCAGGTCGTGCGTCTGGTGCACGGTGTCGACGAGATCGAGGATGAGATCTTCAGCTTCGCCGATCACGAAGAGATCGAAGAATTCGGTGATGGGTTCCGGATTGAAAGTCCCGTGGCCCCCTCCAATGACGAGGGGATGGCTCTCATTCCGGTCCTCGCGGCGTATCGGGATACCAGATAAATCCATCAGCTCCAGGGCGTTGGTGAAGAGCTGTTCATAAGCGGTACTGATCGCAAGGATGTCAAACGCCGCGACGGGGTAATAGTCTTCCAGTGCGTAAAGAGGCAGTCCGGCTGCGCGCATCTCTTGGATCATATCAGGTGCCGGCAAGTAGGCACGGTGAGCCAGGATATCAGGCTGACGATTGAGGATGTCGTAGAGGACCATTAGGGAGAAGTTGGACATACCCAGGTCATAGAGATCGGGAAAGGCCAGGCAGACGCGCGTCGCGACTTCGTCCCACGGCTTATGAACCGTGTTGAACTCGCCGCCGACGTAGCGTCCGGGCTTTTGAACGCGATGCAGAAGCGCCTCGATGCGCTCCCAGGCAAGGGGAGAACCGGGTAAGCCGGCAGCTCCGGGTCCTGCGTGCGAGTGGCTAGCAGGCATCTGCATCGTTGACAGCTTTGATCCAAATACTCCGGTGGTGAGGGCCATCGAACTCTGCCAGGAAGATGCCCTGCCACTGTCCCATCTCAAGTTTGCCACTCCGAACGAAGATGAAGTGATCTGTGCCTACCAGGACTGATTTGATGTGTGCCGGGCTGTTCCCTTCGCTATGCCCGTAGGCCAGGTTATCGGGCACCATGCGTCCCAGGACCATGGCGATGTCATTCTCGACTGTAGGATCCCAGTTCTCATTGAGTACGATGCCGGCAGTGGTGTGCGGACAGTAGAGGAAGCAGATGCCCTCGCTGATATTGGCCTCTTCAATGGCCTCTCCAATTCGTTGCGTGATATCGATGAGGTCAACTTTGGCCCGGGTCTGAATGTCTAGCTTTATGAACATAAGGTCCTTTCGTCGCGCCCGCAGAGATTGCAGGGGCAACATGAGTTCAGGTCAAGAAGTCGCGAAGCTTGCGGCTACGTCCCGGATGACGGAGTTTGCGCAGCGCTTTCGACTCAATCTGCCGAATGCGTTCTCGGGTCACGCTGAAGGCCTGTCCCACTTCTTCCAACGTATGAGGTCGGCCATTCTTGAGCCCGAAACGCATTTCCAGCACTTCTCGCTCCCGTTTGCCCAACTCATCCAGTATCGTCTGGAGCTGTTCGCGGAGCATGTGCATAGAGGTCGCATCCATGGGCCCGGGCAAGTTCTCGTCCTCAATGAAATCCGAGAGCTCGCTATTGTCCTCATTACCGACCGGACTTTCGAGAGACATCGGCTCCTGAGAGATACTGATGATACGGCGTACCTTGGTCATCGCCCGGCGCATACGCCGTTCGAGTTGGGGATTGAGAGGCTGGTGGATTTCCTCTGCTTCCCGAATGGCCTGGACATCCTTGGCGTCCAGGACGTCCATCTCCAGCGTCAATTCATCCAGCGTGGGGTCCCTCCCAAGTTCCTGCATCATACGCCGTTGGACACGCATAAGGCGATTGATCGTCTCTACCATATGCACCGGAATGCGGATCGTGCGTGCCTGATCCGCGATGGCGCGACTAATCGCCTGACGAATCCACCATGTGGCGTAAGTTGAGAATTTGTAACCCCGAGTGTAGTCGAACTTCTCGACTGCACGCAGGAGGCCGATGTTACCCTCCTGGATGAGATCGAGAAAAGAAACGCCACGGCCAATGTAGCGCTTGGCAATGTTCACCACCAAGCGCAGGTTGGCCCTGACGAGCATCTGCTGTGCTTCTGCTGCCATGACCTCGACCTGCTTCCACCAGTCGAAGGCATTATCCGGTGAAGGTAGATGATCGTGGACTTGGGTGACGGTGGGCCACCGCGTGGCGTCTCGGGTCTTCTCCGCGATAAACTGCAGCATATCCGGGTGCATCAGATACAACGAGGTCGCCGCGTTGAGCAGCTCGATAATAATCGGGCGCCACTGCGGATCATCACCCCATTGATTGGGTCCCATCAGAAGATAAAGGCGGGACGGATCAGGCGACACCAGGACCTGCTGTTGGCACAGAATCTCAATGACAAAGTCGGATGCCGGCGAAATCTCCAATCCATCCCGCTTGGACAACCGGCTGCTGTTGCTCCACGCCGTGCGGGCATCTGTATACAGGTCTATGAGCTGTGTTTCCATCGCATCAGGATCGGGGGCGACGACCACCGTCGCGCAGATCTCTTCCAGCTTGGCGGCTGCTTCACGGATGATACAGATCCAGACCTCCTGGTAAGGCTCCAGTAGATCGACGCGACCAATCTCCCGTAGGTACATGCGCACCGGATCGTCGACCAGATCCTGAGCGGCGGATGGTTCCGCGAACTGCTCCTCAATCGCATTCAGTTCGTCGGGTGAAGGTTCATCGTCTAGGTCGAGGTCGGGAAGCTGATCCTCACTCTCTTCTGGTTCGACTTCATCCGCTTCCTGTTCGCTATCTTCTTCGCCCAGATCATCCCCGAGTTCGTCTTCGTCATCTTCCCACTCGTTGTCTTTGAGGTCGTGCGAGCGACGTCCTGTTCGCTGTAACCGTGCCATAAGCCTCCTTTCCCTCGAACTGCCCGGCCTAGCCCTGAATCGGGCGTTGAGCTAACGCCCGCTGTATCTGTATGAGGTGCTCGGACATGCCCTTGATTCGCTGCTTGATGCCCTTGACAGCTTCCGCATCATTCTCCTGTTTTGCCATACCCAAGTCTTGATGAGATTCTCGTAGCTTCTCCCGCAGGTTCTTCTCACGCATACGCAAAACCGTGCGGAGTACATCGCGCTCCCACTGCGAAGGCAGCATCTCCGGCAGCGCGTGGCTCGTCCACTCGTGTGTAAGCTCAAGCATATCCGATGGCAGAAAATCATCAAGTTCGAGTTCCGGATGTTCTGAGACCTCAGCCCATGAACTCCATATCAGCCTATAGCGTGCCGGAAAATCTTCCTCGTTTATGGACCGCATCTGGAGCTCAGCCAGTCCCTCATCGGCTCGCTTGCGCAAGTCGGGGTAGTGCATCAGGATCATAAGCACATAGGCCTCCAGGTCGGAGGGCGTGTGCTGGGTGGGGCGCATATCTCGCACAGCTGCTTGCACCCGTACAGCTTCGGCCCGGTCCATCGCGTGCAGCCGATCCATCAGGCTGCGGGGATCAAGGCCGAGTTGCATTGCGATCTCCTGAGCATAGGCCTCTCTCTCGATGCTATCTCGAATATCGTTGAGAAGCGGAAGCATGGCGTCGACGATCCGCGATTTCATCTTGGGTTCTTTGGGATCGCCTTGGGCCAGCATATGCTGGAAGAAGAAGCGCACCACTGGTTGTGCCGCCGCGATCAGAGCTTCCCAGCGCTGCGGATTCTGCAGAATGAGCTCATCGGGGTCCAGCCCGTCGGGCAGGGTGATGATCCGAATATCGGCCTTGAGGCGGCCCTCGTAACCGATCAGACCGCGGGCATCAAAAATCGCGTCCTGGTCACGGTCGAGGGTTTGACGCGCTGTTTGCAGACCCTGCAGGGTCCCGTGAACGCCGGCGCTGTCAGGATCGAGGGCCAGGATATAGCGGTGTGTGAGACGCTGTAGCTGTTTGAGGTGCGCTTCGCTGAGCGCCGTTCCCATTGGAGCTACGACATTGCGATATCCAGCTTGGTGAGGGATCATCACATCCATGTATCCCTCAACAATGACGGCAGCATCGGCATCGCGAATGCCCTGGCTTGCCAGATGGTAGCCGTAAAGCACCTGGCCCTTATCAAAGAGTGGTGTTTGGGGTGAATTGAGGTATTTCGGCTGTTGGTCAGCCTGCAATACGCGAGCTCCGAAAGCGATCGGTCGACCACGCCGATCGTAGATAGGGATCATCAGCCGGTCACGAAAGCGATCGTAGGTACCGCCGCCATCACGTTCAACCAGCATCCCGGCCTTGATCTGTTCCTCGACCGTGTAGTCCTTACCCAGCAAATAGGTTCGGGTGGCATCCCACTCATCGAGGCTATAGCCCAGGCGGAAAGTGTCCAGCGTTGATCGGATGAAGCCCCGCTCCCGTAAGTAGGCACGTGCGTGCGCTGCCTGCGGAGAGGTCATGAGGAGGGTCTGGAAGTAGCTGATCGCTTCCTCCAGCAGCGCCCGCAGGCGTTCCGCCTCGCTCTCGGCTTTGATCTCTTGGGGCGACTGCTCACGTAGAGGTACATTGGCCTGGCGCGCTAACTCCTCCAGGGCCGTGCGGAAATCGAAGCCGCTGGCTTCCATCACGAAGTTGAAAATGTCGCCGCCTTTTCCACATCCAAAGCAATGCCAGCGCTGGCTGTCAGGAAAGACATAGAACGAGGGCGTCTTCTCTGTGTGGAACGGGCAAAGTCCTTTGAAATATCGCCCTGACTTCTCAAGGCGAACCTGTTTCGCGACGACCTCCGCAATGTCCAGGCGTTCCTTTACTTCATCAACGGTGTTCATAGTGAAGTTGGCGGTCCTGGTTGCTCTTGGATATCAAGGTGTAAGGCCTGGAAAACGTGTCGTCCATCGTAGTTTCGCGGCACGCCTGTGGGAACGGCATTCGGGTACTGAACGTGCATGGGATGGATCCGAGAGCACCTATTGCGGGGTGTGGGTCAGTCCGTGGATCCGCTGGTGCCGGTGAGGCACGACTCAGCGAAGCTCCAGATCCCAGTCAATGACCTCGACCTGGTAGTAATTCTCCTCAATCCAACGAACCGCTTTCTCCAGGACCGCGTACACATGGGCCGTTTCGGTTGACACCGTGACAACGGCGATTCCGGAAGATTGCCAAACATCGTGGTGTTCGACTTCCGCAACAGCCACTTCGAACTGGCGACGCAGTTGTGTGATCAGCGGCTTAAGGGTTCCCCGCTTCTCTTTGAGCGAAGCGACTCCGGGCAGATATAGATGGATTGTGCAGGCACCAACAATCATATGGATTCAGACTATCCGGATACGATGCAGCTGATCTTAGTGGGACTGTTGTTCCTGGACGCAAACCAGAGCTGCATGACCAGCTTGGCTTGCGATACGACTTCGTTTGAAACAAAGGCAGAGGGTGGAAGCCTCATCCTGTGACGAGGCTTCGTTCACCCGTACGATGAGCGCTATACGCTCTTTGCCTCTGCATCGACAGCCTCTTCTTGGGCCTGCTTCTCGTCATCATCGGCTCCAACGCCTTCCTTGAAGCCACGGATCCCCTTGCCCAGCTCGGACCCGATCTTGCCAATGCGTCCCGGTCCAAAGATCAGGATCGCAAGCACAAGAATAATCAGCAGTTCAGCGACACCTAGATTATGCGGCATATCATCCTCCTGGAGATGTACTCATCTGGTAGGCAAATGATACTGGTTTATGTTAAAAAAGCAAGTGTGACTTCGATTGAATGCAGTGTGCGAAATAATGTGGTGATGGTACAATCTTCCTGACCGAACCTTACTGCCGGAGGCGTCAGCTATGTTGGAAATCACCAAGATGCAGACCGACGCATATCGTGAGTACCTGGAGAAATGTGTCCATTGTGGCCTTTGCCTTCAGGCCTGTCCGACATACGCTATCTTCGGTACTGAGATGGATGCGCCGCGCGGGCGCATTACTCTGATGCGGGCTGCGGTCGATGGCAAGATAAGCCGCGAAGATTTCCTGACGACGTTTGCTGAGCATATCACGCTTTGTCTGGAGTGTCGGGCTTGCGAGTCAGCATGTCCTTCTGGCGTTCAATATGGCAAGCTCATCGAGGGGGCGCGAATTGCTCTGGAGGAACTGCGAGATCCGGGCGTCGTTGAGCGCTTTGTACGCTGGGTCGGGATGGCTCAATTGATGCCCCACGTCGGGCAGTTGAAAGCACTTGCACGCGTTATGTGGCTGTACGAAGCACTGGGATTGCAGTGGTTGGTACGCACGCTCAACATCTTGCCGAATCCCCTTCACGCGATGGAAGGGATTCTGCCGGCGATCCCCGCCCGCGGACCGGATTATCGTCGCCCGGCGCCTGCTCTTGGCGAGAAGCGTGGGGTGGTTGCCTTCTTCTATGGATGTATCCAGGAGGCCTTCCTGGGTGGCGTCAATGCTGCTACCATCAGGGTTCTACAGCGGAATGGGTATGAGGTCCACTTTCCTCAGCAGCAGACCTGCTGCGGTGCTGCCCAATGGCACTCGGGCGGCGAGCAGTTGGCACAGAATCTCGCGCGGAAGAATATTGAGGCATTTGAGCCCTATGATGTGGTCGTCAACAACGCCGGCGGCTGTGGCTTGACCCTCAAGGAGTATCCCGATCTGCTGGCCAATGATTCGGCCTACGCTGAACGGGCTCGCACATTCGCGGACAAGGTTCAGGATTTCAGTGAGTTCATCCACGCCCATCTGCAGGTGCCGCCTCGGGGTGAGCTTCAGGTACGGGCCACTTACTCAGATTCCTGTCATCTTCGCCACGGGCAGGGTGTGATCGACCAGCCGCGGGAGCTGCTCAAGGCGATTCCGGGACTCGAATTGGTGGAGCTGAAGCATCCTGATCTCTGCTGTGGCAGCGCCGGCATCTATAATATCGTCCAGGCCCAGACGGCCACTGCCGTTCTCGATGCGAAGATGGCCGAGATCGCAGCGACGGGTGCCGAATTCGTCGTCACCAGTAACACGGGATGTCATATGCAGTTGGTTTCCGGTGTGCGGCGTGCCCGCCTCAATGCTAAGGTGGTGCATGTCGCCGAGATGCTGGATCTGGCCTATGCGCTGTCGGACCGGCAGGACGGTCTGGTGGACGCTGCCACCGCACGATCGCGTATGATGGCCCCGGTCCGCCATCCCCAACCCCTGTTTGGTCATCCCGCGCCTCCCGAACGCTGGCTGGGCTGGCAGGCTCGACGTCTTGCACATTCTCAGGATACAAAGCTAGCGTCTCTTAAGGAACTCTTGCAGGTTGGGCAGGTGGTCGATCACCCAGTTGAGTTGCTGACTTACGCGGTCGATGGGGGTATAGACCATGGCGAGCCCGCGGGTGTCGCCTTTCCGTACACAACTCAGGACGTCCAGTTGCTGATCCGCTGGGCCAGTGAGCATAATGTGCCGGTTGTGGCCCGCGGTGCCGGTACCGGGCTTGCCGGCGGCGCGGTGCCGCTGCGGAGCGGACTCGTGCTGCAGTTCTCGCATATGAAGCGGCTTATCGATCTTGATGTGGTGGGGCGTAGCGCCGTTGTGGAACCCGGCATCGTCAACTTGACGCTGGATGAGATTGCCCGGGGTGAGGGGCTCTATTTCCCTCCTGACCCCGCAAGTGGGCGAGCGGCCACGGTCGGTGGAAACATTGCCGCAAACGCCGGAGGGCCGCACTGTTTCAAGTATGGTGTAATGACCAATTACGTGACCGGGATGGAGGTCGTGCTGCGAGAAGGGCGAACGATTCGGGTGGGCGGGGCCGCGCTTGACTATCCCGCTCTCGATTTGGTTGGGCTATTTACGGGAGCGGAGGGAACGCTGGGCGTTATCACAGAGGCAACGGTGCGGCTGCTTCGCAACCCCCCGGCTGTGAAGACGTTGTTGGCGGCGTTTGATACCGTGGAGCAGGCCGGAGATGCGGTGTCGGCTGTGATTGCTGCAGGCCTTGTGCCCGCGACGATGGAGATGATGGACCAACGTATGATGCGCACCATCGAGGAGTACAACCACCCCGGACTTCCCGTGGATGCAGGCGCCGCGCTAATCATTGACGTGGATGGGTATCCTGCTAGCGTCCAGCCTCAGCTCGACGAGGTGATTGCCGTACTTCGGGCCAACGGTGTCAAAGAGCTGCGGGTGGCGAAGTCGGAAGCGGAACGGACGCAGATCTGGTACGCGCGCAAGAGTGCGGCAGGGGCGTTGGCACGCTTGGCGGTCGATCATTACGTGGTAGACGGGTCGGTGCCGCGCAGCAAGCTCGCAGAGACATTGCTCGGTGTCATCGATATCTGCGCCGGGCTCGATCTGGAGGTTCTCTTCTTATTGCACGCCGGCGACGGTAATCTACATCCGATGGTGCTGGTCCCGGATCCGCACGACGAGGCCTTTTTGGCACGGCTCCATGAAGGTGGGCGGCGCATGAGCGAGCTCTTCGTAGCCCAGGGTGGCACGATAAGCGGCGAGCACGGCATCGGCATCGAAAAGCAGGAGTTTATGGGGCTGATGTACGGTGAGGAGGAGCTTGCGGCGATGTATGAGATCAAGGCCCTCTTCGATGATGCCGAGCTCTTCAACCCTGATAAGGTTTTCCCGAAGGGTCGTACTTATGGTGCTTGCACCCTCATCGAGGATGCCGATCCCGCCGGAGCCGGTGCACCCCTCGCGCCCTCAACTCCTGAAGCGGCCGCGGCCGCGATTTGCGGGCTGGGCGCGGGCGGGGAACTGGTACGCATCCAGGGCGGAGGCACCAAATCAACCCTGTTCAAGCAGAATGGAGCCGTGATTAGCACGGCTAATCTCAGCGGCATTCGAACCTATGCGCGTGATGATCTCTACGTCACAGTAGGTGCAGGGACCCGTCTCGATGATCTACAGCGGGAGTTGGCAAAGGACGGTATGTGGGTACCTCTGGCTTCGCCGTGGCCTCGGGCCACAGTCGGCGGCATCGTCGCGACGGGGTTCAATGCCCCGCTCCGGATGCGGTATGGAGGGATCCGCGACCTCGTGCAGGCCCTGACGATCGTCCAACCCGACGGGCGCATGCTGCGGTTGGGCAGGCCCGTGATGAAGAATGTGGCGGGCTATGACCTGGTGAAGTTACACATCGGTGCGTATGGAACGCTTGGCCTGATCACGGATGTGACCTTCAAGTTAAGCCCGCGACCGCGTGCCGCCGGGACGTTGGCGGTGCCCGTGCGATCGATCTCCGAGGGTATGGCCTGGGC
>SLDA01000018.1 GCA_007125545.1 Thermoflexales bacterium
AGACAGAGAGAGACAGAGAGAAACAGAAGGATATCCTGGCTGTCGTGTGGGCGCGGTATCCTTCTGTTTGGGAAGCGAGCGGTTCGCTAACTCCCAGTTGATTCTATCGTCGTTCTCTGCCTCTCTCCGTGCTTCTCTGTGCTCCTCTGTGTCTCTGTGGTGAACTCCCCCCTCTACCGCACGCGATGTTCCTCCACATACTCCCAATCGATCTCAAACCCCAGACCGGGCTGCGTCGGCAGAATCACATTCCCCTCCCCGTCCATAGGATCACAGATCGCCTTCAGATAGGGTGCGGGCAGCTCGTAGTCGGCGTCAGGCCGCAGGAGCCCCCGCTCGAAATACTCGCACGTCGACGCCGGCGTAGCCCCGAGCAAGTGCGTGTTGGTCCACCCGCCGCCATGCATCTCGCACTGAATCCCGAAGGCCTGGCAGAGCATCACCAGCTTATAGCAGCCCGTGATCCCGCCATACCCGACGTCGATCCGGCACATGTCCGAAGCCCCCTGCAGCACCCACTCCGCCCGTGTAAAGATACCGCCCGGTGCGTGCTCGGGGCTGCAGATGGCAATATCCAGCTCCCGCGTCAGGCGACGATAGGGCTCGATGCGCGTCTCAATCATCGGGTGCTCCAGCCAGTAGAAGCCGAGCTTTTCCAGCTCTCTGCCTACCCAAAGCGACTGCTCGTACGTGTAGACGCCGAAGGGGTCCAGCATCAGGACCATATCGTCCCCTACCGCCTCGCGCACGGCTTTGCAGACCTCGATGTCGGCCTCCGGATACCCCGGAAGCTGGGGGCCGGGCTCCCACGTGTAGGGATTCCAGTGAATGTAGGCGTGGACCTTGTAGGCGGTGTAGCCCTGCGCCTTGCAGGCGAGCGCGTGTTCGGCGTAGTCTTCAGGCTTGCCCATATTGGGCCAGGTGCTGGCATAGGCCTTGACTTTGTCCCGGCAGCCGCCGAGCAACTTGTGCACCGGCAGGCTCACCATCCGCCCGTAAAGATCCCACAGCCCGCAATCGACCCAGCCCATCAGGTGCTCATTGATGCCCGGATGTTGATCCATCCAGTGCCAGAGTTTCTCCCGGTCGAGCGGATTCTCGCCCAGGAGCAGTGGCTTGATCACGGCATCGATCGTGCGCTGGTCGCCGCCCAGCATATAGCCGGTGACCCCTTCGTCGGTCGTAAAGGCAGTGAGGCTGGAGACAGTCTCCCGTTCCGGGCCCCACTGGTAGTAGCCCCACTTGGTGGGGTGGGTGCGCGTCGTCGTGCGAAAGCTTGTGACCTGAATGTCGGTGAGTTTCAACGCTTGCCTCCTTGCTTTCCGTCTTGAGTTGAGTGCGTCACGAGCATTGTAGTGCAGCGCGCCACGGGTGCAATCGCATTCCCTCGGATTCCCGGTACCCCACCCGGTGTGCCACCCTCCCTATGCTGCCATTTGGTACTGAATCACGAAGCCACTGGCCGGAAGCGCCGGCATGTCCGAGAGATCGATGCTCAAATCCTGTGGCGGCACCTCGTAGTCCAGAGAGGCGAGCAACCTTGCCGCGGCCTTCGTCAGCTCGATCGTAATCCGTTCGCCCGGGCAACGGTGGTTCACGTGAATGTCACCCCCGCCCTGCGGGATGAAGTTGTAAGCGCTCCCGTCCCACTGTCGGAAACGCTCCGGCTCGAAGACGTCGGGTGCCTCCCAGGTCCGCGGGTCGCGGTTTGTGCCGTAGATATCGAGGAGGAACCACGCCCCCTCCTCGAACTTGTGTCCTTCCCATTCGAAGGCGCGTAACGCCTTCCCGGCGACCGCCGGGAAGAACGGGTAATAGCGCCGCACCTCTTGTGTGAAGCGCTCGGCCTCATCATCCCCGCCGGAGAGGAGTTTTTCGCGCAGTGCGGGGTTCTCATACAGGGCCTGCGCGGCAAACGTTACGTAACGGGCAACGGCGACGGTCGGACGGAGAAAGTTGATCAACTCGACCGACGCGACGTCCGTCTCGAGCAGCTCCCCATCCAGGTCGCGATGCCAGACGACGGCGTGAGCGGCTGTCCCGGACTCTACAGCATAGGTACCTGCGCGTATCGCATCGATCCAGTCGCGCCCCCACTTTTCGGTTCGCGACCGCAGCAGCAGGTCCTTGGCCTGACGGGGTCCCGGCGTGCCCGCGCCATCGATCATCGCGCCAAACTCCCGCGTCCGCTCGTCGGCCTCCGACTCCGTCAGCGGGAGCCCGGCCCACCGGCAGACCGCTCGGGTTATGACGTGCCGCGCCTCCTCGTGGAGGATCACTTCATCCATGCCTGCCCAGTTGGCGATGCGTGCCGACCACTCCCGATCGGCAATGTCTACCAGTCGCTGGATCCTCTCGGGCGTCATCATCGACACGAACAACTGCTTGCGGTGGTGGTGTGCCTCATTGTCGAGGGACTGGACGCTGCCCACGTCCTGCAACAGCCTCACCGTAGTCGGCGGCACGGCCCCCCTTCGCGTGAAGCGTCCCGGATGATAGAACATCTTCACCGCTTCCGGCCCCGTTACGCAGTACGCCTTCTGCAGCGCCAGGCGGATCTCGACGATATCCGAGTCGTAACGCTTGCACCGGTTTGGAATGAACTCATAGCCTTCGGACAACAGGGCGAGTGAGCTATCCACTGCGCCATCTTTCGGAATTTCAGCGCCTACTCTTGCCATATGATCTCCTCGGGGCGAGCGCTTGGTAAAGTCTCCGCTCACCACCAAATTGCTAACATAGAAGACTGCTGCTAATATAAGAGCCGGTTGCCATAGCTGATGCCGGAATGGGTTCGAAAAGGGTGGGGTGCGGCTCACAGCTGTGGCTCCGACGAAAGTGATGACATAAGTGAGAGGTAAGGGAAACCGATGACATCTGCGGAGAGTTCGACACTGAAGCAGGAGATTCTTGAGCAGCCGGAGGTGCTCCGGCGATTGCTCGAGCAGGAGCGGGCGACCGTCGAGCAGATTGCGGCGGTGATACGGGAACGGCAACCCGCCTACGTTATGATGGCGGCGCGCGGCACGTCGGACAATGCCGCCCGCTACGGACAGTATCTGTTCGGCGCGGTCAACCACCTACCGGTGGCACCGGCGTCTCCCTCGCTCTTCACCCGCTACGACCAACCGCCGGCCCTTGGCAATGCCCTCGTGATCGGCATCTCGCAGTCGGGGCAGACGCCCGACATCCTCAAGGTCGTCCGGGACGCCCGGTCGCAGGGCGCGCTGACGCTCAGTATCACCAATGGGGCCGGGTCACCGTTGGCCGAGGCTGCGGACCACGTGCTCCTGATGAATGCCGGCGAGGAGGTCAGCGTCGGCGCCACCAAGACCTACACCGCCTCCCTGATGGCGCTCGGTATGCTGAGCGCGGCCCTGGCGGGCGACGACACACGCTGGGACGATCTGGCGCGTGTGGCGGATTACACAGCTGAGATCACCGGTGCCGCGGACGCCATCGTCAAGGCGGCCGAGCGGTACCGCTATATGGAGGCGTGTGTTGTCCTGAGCCGCGGCTATAATCGTGCCACCGCTTTCGAGATCGCGCTCAAGCTCAAAGAGCTGACGTATATGCTGGCCGATCCCTACTCGACCGCCGATTTCCAGCACGGGCCGGTTGCGATGGTGGAACGGGGGTTCCCGGTGATCGCCGCGGTGCCCGAAGGTGCTGTCGCCGCCGACATCATCGATCTCCTGAGCCAACTCCACGAGCGGGGCGCCGAACTGGTCGTGGCCTCGGCGCTCGACGAGGCGCTGGCGCTGGCCCACACGCCGATTTCCGTGCCCCAGGGGATGCCCGAGTGGGTGTCACCGATGGCGCTCGTCGTTCCCGGTCAGTTGATGGCGTACGGGCTGGCAATAGCTAAAGGACTCGACCCCGACCATCCCCGTCAGTTGAGCAAGGTCACGATCACCCACTGATCCCCACGATCCTAAGGTTTTCGATCGCGCGCGCCGGATATTCACAGGCGCCGACACGACTGCGGCAAAACCTTAGGATCGTCTGGACGATCTGAGCAAGGTCGCGATCACGTACTGAGCTGAAGGAACGTCAGGAGCGGCCTCCTGACCCGGAACACTGGCGCCGGGGACCGTTCGCTTGCTACAGCAAAGCACAAGGTTCCCCAACCGAACTGGCTCCACATGTCAAGCTTGTTTGATCGGAGAACCTTGTGTCCCCAGTTATAAACGCGTCGGCCCGGATGCAGGCTCAAGCAGTATAGACGATCTCCCCTGCAACCATGGTGCTCACCACCCGCTGCTCTGAATCCAGCATCACGATGTCGGCGTCGTAACCGGCAGCAAGCCGGCCCTTGTTCGCACCCAATACCTGGGCGGGCACGGCGGTCGCGGGGACGAGCGCATCATTGAGCGATAAGCCCACCAACTGTATCAAGTTACGAACGCCGGTGTCCAGCAGCGCATGCGCGCCGGCAATCGTCCCATTCTCCAGACGGCAGGCCCCCTGGCTGACAAACAGCGGTTTGTGCTCCCACTCATACTCCCCGTCAGGCATTCCCGCAAACGGTGACGCATCGCTGACCAAACAGACATCGTCCAGCCCCTTCACCCGGAGCAAGATGCTCATCACCGCGGGATGGACGTGGACGCCGTCGGCGACCAACTCCGCGACGATCTCGCGGTAATAGAGCACCGCCCCCAACACCCCGGGATGACGGTGGTGGAGCGGCGGCATTGCGTTGAAGGTGTGCGACGCGTGGGCTAGCCCCACTTTCACGGCTTCGGTCATCTGCTCGAAGGTCGCCTCCGAATGCCCCACAACCGGCATCACCCCTGATTCGATCAGGCGTGGGAGATGGCGCAAGCCGCTGCCGATCTCCGGCGCGAAGGTCATCATCCGGATGTGTCCTCCCGCGGCCTCCTGCAACACCTCGAACAGCTCCCAGGTCAGCGGCGCAAACCATTCAGAGGTCGCCATCCCCGGTTTCTCCGGCGAAAGAAAGGGCCCTTCGAGGTGGATGCCGAGGCACTGGGCCCCGGCAGGCGGGTTGTCGATCACCCGCGCCATGGCTTGCAGTCCCTCCAGCGTCTCATCCTCCGGCAGCGTGAGGGTCGTGCCGAGGAATGCTGTGACGCCAAACTGGGGCAGCGTTCGGATTACATCCTCCAGCCCCGGACCCATAGCATCATGCCCCATCAGCCCGTGCAGGTGCACGTCGATCAAGCCCGGCACGACGTCGTATCCCTCCGCGTCGATGATCTCGGCATGGTCCGGTATCTCGGTTGCTGCTGTCGTCGTCGCCACGATCTTCCCGTCCTCGATCAGGACCGCGCCCGGTGAAAGCACCAGACTGTGTTCGTGTACATTCCCATTGATGATCGCTTTCATCGTCTCCTTCTCCTGTCTAAAGTATGCGTGACCAACTCTGTATGACCAATCGTCCCATGCCCCAGCGGTCGGTCCGCCAGTGTCCGTGAAAGAGGACCGGTTCCCAACTGGGGGGTATTTGGGCGCCTTCCAACACTTCGGTCGACACCCAAGTGGCGCCATCCCACACCGCATAGCCGTCGCGATGCCAACCGGGCAGCCGCGCGCCGGCTACCGTCGTGGGCCCGCGTACTGAAACCAGATCGGCAAGCCGTGCGGTTTTCGCGCTTCGCGCTGCAGCGGGCAGCGCTTCGCGCAACGCGGATAGAGGAAAGCCGATCAAGCGCTGCTCCCAGGCCAGGTGCTGGGCGACGGTTGCCGGCGGCGCGTACCCTACTGCGAAGTCAAAGGCCATCTGCCGGGCGGTGCCGGCGCGGGTCAGTGATTCGGCCTCGCGCAGCATAGCCGGGCGGTTGGCGCCGAGCCCATCCAGAGCACCGGCCTCAATGAGGTGCAGAATCTCCTTTGCGTGCAGCGGCACCCGCAGTACCAGATCGCGGAGCTCCGTAAAGGGCCCGTCGTGCCGCCGGGCGCGCACGATCTCCGCCACCGCCCGCCGCCGCAGATCGCGGATCAGCCCCAGGCCCAGCCACAGGATGGGCGCTGGGGGACTGGAAGGCGCGCCGCACCGTGGCGCTTCAGCGTCCGGTTGTGTCTCTCCGATCCCTCGCCCCTCTTCCCCCTCCCCTCTGCCCTCCGCCAATATCACATTGGCAAAGCTGTGATTCACGTGCGGTATCCGCACATCGATGCCCTGCCGTACCGCTTCCGCCATATAGAGGGCTGGATGATGATAGCCGCCGTAGTTGCGCAGCCGCGCCCAGAAAAAGGCGGCGGGGTAGTGGACCTTCATATACGCCGAGCGATAGCTGACATCGGCGTAGGCTGTGGCGTGACCCTGGTTGAACCCATAGCCCGAGAAGGCCGCGACTTGCTCCCAAAGCTGCTCGGCCTGGGTTTGGGACATCGGCTGCCTGGCGCCCACCGCCAGACAGCCAGAGATAAAGGCTTCTCGCAGCCGCTGCATCTCCTCGGGATTCATCCGGCTCATCCCGCGGCGGATGTGGTCGGCCTCGGTCCAGGAGAGACCTGCGATCTCGGTGGCGACCCGCAGCACCTGTTCCTGGAAGATGAGCACGCCCTTCGTACGACTCAGGATCGGCTCCAGCGCCGGGTGCTGGTAAGCTGTGGGCGCTTCGCCCCGGTAGCGGCGCACGAAGAGATCGGCCTGCCCACCCATAGCCGGCCCGGGTTTGAAGAAGGCATTGGCGATGGCAAGGTCCTGCACCGAGCCGGCCTTGAGCTTGCGTAGCGTACGTCGGGCGCCGATTGAATCGCATTGGAAAACGCCCACCGTGTCGCCCTCCCTCAACAGTGCTGCCGTTTCGGGATCGTCCAGGGGGATCGTATCGAGGCGGAAGTCCGGGTCGCGCTGGCGCGCCTGTTCGGCGGCGTCGGCGAGCACTGTCAGTGCCCGGATGCCCAGTAAGTCGAGCTTGGGCAGCCCAATGGCCTCACAGTCGCCATGGTTGTACTGCGTGGTCAGGTACCCCTTGGGTGCCAACTGCACCGGCACCAGGTCGGTCAGCGGTCCCGGCGTGATCACCAGCCCGCCCGCGTGGATCGAAAGGTGATGGGGGAAGTCGGCGATGCTGTACACGGCGCGGGCTGCTGCCTGGATCGCAGGATCGGGCAGCGATGCCAGCACGTCGTCCAGCGTTTTGGTCTCCCGCCTGCGCGGGCCGTAGAACCGCGTCGGGAGTGCCGCCAGCAGCGCCTTGAGCTGCCCGTCTCCCAGGCCATAGGCCTTGGCCGTCTCGCGTGCGGCCGAACGCAATCGCAGCGTGCTCATCGCCCCGACGAGGGCGACCTGCGTTTCGCCGTAGGTCCGCCGGATATAGGCCTGTACCTCGTCGCGGCGGTGGCTGCAAAAGTCGAGATCGATGTCGGGCGGGTCGGCGCGCCCCGGGTTGAGAAAGCGCTCGAAGAGCAAATCGTGAACGAGAGGGTCGACGGTGGTGATGAAGAGCGTATACGCCACGAGCGAGTTGGCGACGCTGCCCCGCGTGCTGATCGGGATCTCGCGTTCGCGCGCGTAACGGGCGATGTCTGCCACGACGAGAAAGAGCGGCGCGTAGCCGTGTCGTGAGATCGCGCCGAGTTCTTGCTCCAGTCGCTCCTTGACTGGCTCGGACAGCGCCGGCCCGTAGCGGCGGGTCGCACCTGCGTACGCTTGAGCCCGCAGCGCTGCCTCCGGTGTCTGCTCCTCGGGGAGCTTCAGCGCGGGCCATTTCAGCGTGCGGTCGGGGAGCACATCCCCGCAGAGCGCCGCGATGCGCTGTGTTCCCTCGAGCGCGTCCGGGAAGGAGACAAAGCGCGCGGCAAGCTCCTCGGGCCTGAGCCAGTGCACGTCCACGCCGGCGGTCCCCCCGTCCGGGAGCGCCGTGGCCGGCACGGCGTCGAGCGGGCAATTGCGGTCGATGGCGGCTAACAGGCGCAGGCGCTGATGGTCGTTTGGTACCAGCGAATAGATAGGCTGGACCGCCACGGTCTGGAGGCCCATAAAGGCCGCTTTGGCGGCCAGTTGGTGGCTGACCGGATCGTGGCTCCCTGTGATGGGCTGCAGTTCGAGGCTGACGCCCATATACTCCGCTTCGAAGATGCCACTCAGCCTGCCGAGGAAGCGGTGGGCTGCCAGCTCCTCGCCCATCCGTAGACAACGATAGGCGAAGCCCCGTCGTCCTCCCGTGAGGCAGAGCAGGCCCGCGGCGTGGGCGCGCAGTTCGCCAAAGGTGAGGCCCTGCGCCATCCGCAACTCCCGGTTGGCCCCGGATTGGAGAAGGCTGGAGAGCCGGCAGAGAGATCGATACCCCGCGGCGTTGCGAGCCAGAAGCACCAGCGGCGCCGTCGCGCTGCCGGGAGCGTGCTCCCTCCCTCCCTCTGCAGAAGGCGGCGGGCCAAGATCCTCGGGCCAGGCGAGGGTGCACGTGAGTCCGAGGATGGGCTGCACACCGGCCTCGCGGCAGGCGTGCGAGAAGGCCACAGCACCGTAGAGTGCGTGACTGTCGGTGAGCGCGAGATGCGTCAGCCCTTCGCCGGCGGCGCGCTGCGCCAGGGCATCGGGTGCGGGCGTCGCACCGACCAGGGTATAGTAAGAGTGTACGTGAAGGTGTGGGTAACCGTTCATCTGTCCGTAGTGTACTTCACTTTCCGCCGTTTCGGAAATGATCAATCCCGAATGGTACTTCCACTTTACATTATCGGAGAAATTTAGTATAATAGGATTAACAATATAGCGCAAACCTGCGCAACTGGATCATCTAGGGTCAATGTGAAAGAGGCCTGGAATGAACGTCACGAATCCGACTATCGGACAGCAGCACCTTGGCAGCGTGTCGGGAGGCTTTGATGAGCCCCCGCTTATGGGCGACAGTTGTGAGTTGCCGCTGGATTTTAATGTCGGAGCTGCCGTACATTGCCAGGATAGACGGTGCGGCAAGCTGCTACATATTGTTATGAGTCCATCATCGGGCAGGGTGTCGGACCTGGTGGTTCACCACGGCTTTGTTCGTCAGCGGAATCACGTGATCCCAGTCTCCTTCGTAGAGCGAATGACCACAGAGGGACTATGGCTCTCGCTCACCAGCGAGCAATTGCATCTATGCACGGAGTACCGGGATGTGGCGTTTCAGGTCCCGGCGGTTGGGTGGAATCACCACCGGTATCAACCCCAGGATGTGCGGTACGCCATGTCGCCCTATGAAGGGTTGACGGGAGGGTCCGTCTCGCCGGCTCAGCGGTACACGTTTCAGGAAGGTGTCGGGACAGGCTCGCGTGCGATTGGCAAAGGTGTGAAGCTGCGCGACGCGCAGGGCGTCTTCGGTGAGGTCGATCACGTGCTCGTAGACTGTCATGCAGGTGATATCACCCATATCGTTGTCCGGCGCCGGGCGCGCGGCGAGTACCGCATTCTTCCCATCGCGTTGGTCGCGGGCGTTGACGAACAGGGCGTATTGCTGAGAGGTGCGCGAGCCGACCTCGATCACCTCCCGGCCTACCGCCCGCGCCAGGAAACCCTGCCGCCATCTCGTTCACCGTAGCAGCAACGCAGGTTTTGGTCATAGAGTTGCCAAACACCGTCATTGAGCATAGAGTTGTGTCAAACACCTTTTGGTGATTGTCAGCGTCACGGCGCTGCGCCGTCCGCTGCTGCACCCGCAGCAGGCGCTGTTGGCGGCGACTTTGGCAGCAGTGCGGGGCAATGTGGCTATCAACCTGACCAGTTTCGATGTAACACCGACGGCGATGGCGGCTTGGTTGCTGATGGGGGTGGGCGTGGCTCTGGTCGCGCCGCTGAATGTGCCACTGGAGGCCGTCATGGAAAAACAGTCGCTTCGTCAGCCCGCTGTCAGGCTCAATTCAATCGCGTACAACCGCAAAGGAAGGTCAAGATGAAGACGAAAACAATGATCACGATCGTCACAGGTATCACCATTGCGTTGCTGCTCGTTGGTGCGGCCGGGGTGATAGCACAGCGCCTACCCGCAAATCCGACGGAGGCAAAAGCCGTCGTAGCCAGCGGCATCAGCTATCAGGGGCGGCTGACCGACTCCGGCGGCACACCTTCAAACGGCACATACACGATGCGTTTTGTGGTCTACAATGCCGACGTGGCCGGATCGTCGTTGTGGGACAGCGGTAATCTTAACATTGACGTGGAGAATGGGCTGTTCAATGTGAAGTTGGGCGTGAGCCAGGCATCCTTTAATGGGCAGGCGCTCTGGTTAAGCATCATCGTGGACGGACAAACGTTGTCGCCGCGCCAGGAAATCTTGCCCGCGCCCTACGCCCTCAGCCTGCGCCCTGGCGCGACGATCGTCGGCGATGCGCTGGGCACGGGGGAGGCCGCCCTCTCTGGCTCCGCGCCGGCAACGGGCACGGCATTACGGGCGGATGCTAACGGCGGTATGGGCCTTTATGGTTCGAGCACCAATAATTACGGCGTCCGGGGAACCAGCAGTAACAGTTGGGGCGGCTACTTCAGCAGCAGCGGCGGCTACGGTATCCGCGTGGAGACCAGCGGCGCGGATCATTATGATCATGGCGCTTTTGTCACGGCGCAAAGTGGGTATGGCGTTCTTGCCCGGAGCGCCACCAATCAGGGTGTGCGCGGCGAAGCCGGTAACGTAGCCGGTATTGCCCAGCCACTAGGTGCGGTCGGGGTAGTTGGCATTGGCGCAAATCGGGGGACGTATGGGTCCAGCAGTTCCGGCATCGGCCTTTATGGCGTGAGTAGTTCCAATTATGGTGTGTGGGGGCAGAGTTCAGAGTGGCGTGGCGTGACCGGTCGTACCAGCCGCGCCGATAACAACTATGGTTTTTACACACCGGACAACCTTTTTTCGCTCAATATCAATCTGGCTGGAGCCGTGATGCAGGTGATGCAGAATGGCGGAACAGAGCCGCTGGCGCCGGGAGATGTGGTGGTTTTTAGCGGCATCAATCGGACGGTAACGGCTGTTGACGCCCCCATCGTGCAGGTGAGCCGCGCTCACACAGCCAACAGCACAGCCGTCGCCGGGGTGGTCTTCAGCCGGTTCAACATTGACGCCGTGGATCCCGATCTGGAGTTTCCCGACGATACGGCGCAAGAGCGCAGGGTAGAGATGGACGTGACGCCACCGGGCGAGGTCGCGCCGGGTGAGTTTTTGCTGGTGGTAGTGCAGGGACCGGCTCTGGTGAGGGCCAGCGCCTTGGCCGGCAGCATCCAGCCGGGTGATTTGTTGTCTACCGGTGGCATTTCGGGCGTGGCGGGTAAGGCGGCGGTGATGAACGTGAACGGGCTGGAAACGGCCGTTCCCGGCACAGTCTTCGGCAAAGCATTAGAACCGCTCGATGAGGCGCAGGAGATGATCTACGTCTACGTCACGCTGCAGTAGTAAGGAGACACAGATGAAACAGAAGAAACAGCGAATCGTAATTCTGGCTGTGACTATGTTGCTACTGCTGGTCTTCGGCGCGGCGGTGCTGGCGCAAACGTCGACGGGGTTCAACCTGGAGTGGCACGTCATCGGCGGCGGCGGCAACGAATCCAGTTCGGCCGATTACCGGGTCCAGGGAACAATTGGGCAAAGTGTGACCAGCCCGCCTACGGCCGGCAGCGCCGGATTTGTCGTCAGCAGTGGCTATTGGCCCGGAGGCACACCAGCAGGAACCAAGATATACTTGCCGGCGGTCTTGAAGAATTAGCGCCAGAGCACAGATCCCGCCACTGCGGGTCCTCGCGCTCGATCAGCCACACCTTCTTCTCGCCTCGCCACCCCTGGGCGGCGCCAAAGCCTGCGGGTAAGCATTCGCTCTGTTGGGCGTTCTGTGACTTTTCCGACCAACGGGCTTATACTGTGCTCATTGACCGTCTGACCTTCTGCTGCCATGGAGACGAGCCGTGAGCGTATCCTCGAAGATGACACTGGCTAGCCGCGCCGGCGCTGCCCGGACGCGCCGGCGCGGCCCCAAGCGAGGCCTGCGCACCAAGATCATCGGCTGGTTCCTCGTG
>SLDA01000253.1 GCA_007125545.1 Thermoflexales bacterium
GCTAACCCTAGTCCCGATCCTGTCTACACTTGCGGTTGAGGATCCAAATATACCCGATAGCCTGGTGATTGAGGATGTCCCAACCTCCGAAAGCCTCGATACCGCCTCACGCGAGACGTTCCAGGGTGCCCTTGGCCTTAGGTCAGCCCTCATATTGCCACTCCGATCGGGATCTGAGGTGATCGGCTGGCTGTTAATGGGGTGTGTCCAGGGCAAGTATACGTTCCCCTTCCGGGTCGTGCGTAGGGCCAGGGGTCTCGCAGACCAGGCGACGTCTGTTTTGCGCGGCTTTGAACTCCTGGAGCTGGCAACGCGCCGGGTCGAGCGCGAGCGCGCGATCTCTGCAATCGGCGACAATATCCGGCGCTCCACCGATATCGAGACGATTCTGCGAACATCGGTGCGCGAACTGGGCCGCACCCTTTGTGCAAGCGAAGGCATCATCCGGTTGCATCCGGGTGGTTCTGCCACCACCGAAAACTCGGCGGGCATGGACTCCGGGAGTGGCGCAACGGGGATCAACCCTGAACTGAACCTGACGGCGGAGGAACGCGATGTATAGGCCGTTGCAACGTACAGCCCGAGGACCCTGGTGGCAGAGTCTTGTGGGACGCGCGGTGCTCTTGGGAGGCCTTGCACTGGTCTCGGTGCTCGCTGTGGTCGTGGGACACGGGACTTTGAGGAATCGCCGGATTGTCTCGCGCGCGGTGATGTCGCAGATGGCATTGGTAGCGCAAGCTAAGGGCGATGACGTCAACCGGTGGATCGAGACGCAGCGCGGTATCCTTGCTGTGGTCGCCGGAAGCAGGGTTGCACGGCGCTGGGCAGACGATGGACAGATTCCTACAGCCCTTGACACAGACGAGAACGCTCCATCGGAGATCCAAGCAACGTACGAGGAACTGGTCCATCTGCTGTTCACCGTCACACGTGAACACGCGGGTGTGCGCGAGGTATCAGTGCTTCGCGCCCCCAACGGGCTGATCGCCGCGTCCTCGAACGCAACGCGTATCGGACAGGTGCGTGGCAGCGAGGTGTACTACGTTCAGGGTCTACAGGGCTCCTATGTGGGCAAAGCTCAGACATCCGGAACCACCGGCCGAACTGTGATGATGCTGTCCGCTCCCCTTCATACCCAATCTGGGACTCTCGCCGGTGTGGTTGCGATGGAATTGGATGTGGATTGGATGCAGCGGACGATACTGGGACGTAGTGCCTTTGCCCCTGGCTGGGAGCGTCACTTCGTGGATCGCAGCTTCAAGCTGCTGATAGGGCCAGGAGTCGAACCGGAACAGCGTCCAATGCTATGGTCTGGCGCCGTTGAGATGTTTCGGAGCAATGGGGAGCTCCAGAGTGGCAGCTCTGGAGCCGGGACCTATCGCAATTACCGGGATCAACAGGTAATCGGCGCATACCATTGGATCGAAGCGATGGATTTGGCGCTGTTGATTGAGACTAACCTGGCTGACGCAGTGAGCGAGGCGTCTCCGGGGATGTTCACGGGCTCTATAGCCGCCGGCGCTTTGATGCTAGGGCTGCTGGTTGTTGGCGTTTGGCTGGTGAGTCGAAAAGTTGCGGGACCGCTAAAGCAGCTCGATGCGGGGATGATGAGCCTTGCCGAGGGTGGAGCTGAGTGGCATAAAGACGACTCGGCTGTCTGCAGTTCAGGAATAGCCGAGATTCAAGGGCTGGTCACAGCGTTCCGCGAGATGGTATGGCAGCTGGATAGCCGTCATAAGGCTCTGGAAGCTCAGGTCACCGCCGGGACGGAGGATCTTCGCCGCCGTTCTCTGCAGCTTCAGGCTGCGGCGGGTGTCTCGAGTGCCGTCACGGCAATCCGGGATGTCCAGGAACTGCTCGACGAAACGGTGCGTTTGATCCCCGGCTACTTTGATTTCGATCATGTCGGCATTTTCCTCAACGACGAGAGGGGAGAAGCGGCGGTTCTACGGGCTGCTTCCTCGGAAGGCGGTGAGCGAATGCTGGCGCGTGGGCACCGGCTGCTGCTGGGACAGGGGCTTGTTGGAACAGTTGCTCAGGAGGGATCGGCGCGGATCGCGTTCGATGTGGGCGAGGCTGGAAAGGGCACGCCCACGGGAGTGGGCACGCCCACCGGAGTGGGCACGCCCACCGGCGCCTTCGACAATCCCGACCTCCCGAATACGCGCTCGGAGATGGCTTTACGGCTAATTGTTCGGGGCCGGCGAAACTCCAAGGTTGGCCCTGGCATACGGGGAAAGTCATCGCGATACGGCCTGCCGGTGAGCGATTCTGCCGGTGCGTCCGGAATGCGTGTGTTAGGGGTGCTCGATGTGCAGTCTGAGCAGCCTGGTGCCTTTACAGATGAGGATGTGATCGTCTTCCAGAGTATTGCCGATCAAGTCGCGCTGGCGATCGAGAATGCGCGTCTGCTGGAGGAAAGTGATCTTATGCTCCATGAGCTTCAGACACGCTATGGCGAACAGATCATAGCAGGCTGGAAACGTCCCCTTATCACCATCGGCAATGCGTATCGTTATACACAGGCCGGTCTGGTGACGCCTGTGAGCGGAGAGCAGGCTGATGCAGTGGGCGCACAGACTGCGGGACTGCTTGAGCCGAGCTTTTCTCTTGGACCGGGTGGAGAGCGTGAGCTGATGGCGCCGATTGTCGTCCGTGGTCAGGTGCTGGGATCCCTTGTGCTCCGCCAGGATGCACTCTCCGGCACGGATCAGGAAGCGTGGGATGAGGAGTCGCTGGCCCTGGTCAGCGCTGTGTGCGGTCATATTGGGGAGGCGCTGGAAAATGCACGGCTCCTGGATGAGGCGCAGGTGCGCGTCGGGTATGAGCAACTGGCGGGCAATATAGCAGAGCGTATTCGCAGTTCTGCAGTGGACGTCGACGAGATCCTGCGGACGACGCTACAGCAACTGGGAGCAACTCTGGGCGCGACAGGTACGATCAGGCTCCAGGCGATCAGCAGGAAGCTACCCCACGAGCCCGAAGCGAGCAACGGAGGACAGACGTGATAGCCACTCGGCACGAGTTGCATCGGCTGTTCCTGCTAACCGGTATTGTGGCGATCTTGCTTGGTTTGGCGATGTGCTCTGGTCTGTTTGCGAGTAGCCTTTCAGGACACGATCTGGTCCTCTTCCTGCCCCGTAGTGTATGGGCGGCTCCGCAAATGCAGGCCATTGACGCCGGGGAGATTCGGAACGTGCTTCTGATCA
>SLDA01000374.1 GCA_007125545.1 Thermoflexales bacterium
CAATGACAATCGCTTGCTGATCACGATCCAGGCGATAAAGTACGCAGGCATCCGCCGACAGGAGCGCTTGTCCGCGCGCGACGAGATACTCGAGGATCCCCGCGAGGCTGCGATCGGAGTTGAGTACAACGAGAATATCGCGCAACCCCTCCGCGACCAGCCGGTGGCTTTCCGCCTCTCGCGGGAGCGTGCGCATGTGGCGTAACAACGCGCGGTTGTCGGCCTTTAGCGCACGTCGTGAGCGTCGCGCCGCGAGCAGCGCAGCCAGCATGGCACCCGTAGTTCCCAGCAATTCCCGCTCCATATCGGAGAGTACCGCCGGCCCCCCCTGGATCGCCAACACGCCTTCCACACCGCGATGGCGCTTTCCAACACGGCGACGGCGTCCGGCGTCACCGCCAGAGCGGAGTTTCTCGGCGGAACGAGAAGCGCCGGCACCTCTTCCCTCCCTGTGACGTGCAAGCTCCGACCGTTTGCTGCCGGAGCGCCTGCCAGGTCGCCGCCGTCCCTTACCGTTGCGAGAGCGCCTGGCTCCGCGCGCCATAGGAACCAGTATAGTGGTGCCACCTCGCGGCATCCGCGCGGCATCGCTTCGCTCGCGAGGTCCGGGGCGTTCGATGATTACAATCTCGCCCTTGAGGATACGATCCAAAGGCCATGGCTCATCCGCAGTGGGGAAAGACAAGGGCCGGTCTCCGCCTTCAGACCGGTCACTGGAGAAGGGCCTGCCGGCATCGCCGGCGAGGCTCGCCGCATCGTGACTGAGGCAATCAAAGAAAGCAGGCACCCATGTAGGCTTATCTTTGGACAGCGTGTAGACATAGGCGCAGTCGGCATTTAGGGAAGCCAAGAGGTGTCGCAGCAAGTAGGATACAACACGGCCTCCGCCCCGCTCTTTGGCGTGCAGGCCCTCGAATACGCCGTCGCTCACAGGCTTAAGCCCAGGTCTTGATATGCAATGTCATCAGATCCCCCAGACGTGAATTGTAGTGCAAGCGAGCCAGATGACAAGCAGTAAGTTGGGAAGGGATGGATCTCGCCTTGGGGAGAGAGGAGGGTCAGACTACCCATTGTGGGTGATGTGTCGAGGTAGGGCGTCCGGGTCAAGCTTCCTGGTAATTGGAGAAGCGCAGAGCAGCAACAGCCATAAAGAGTGCAGCGAATCCGAGCAGGATTCCCACGTACGGAAGAATCTCTCCAACAGTGGCCTGGCGCACCAAGAGATCCGTGTAGGCACGCATAGCCCAGGTCGAGGGCAGCACTTGAACGACTTGCCGGTAGAGCGGAGGCGTGACCTCCAACGGGAACCAAGCTCCGCCCAGCGCCGCGAGCGCCATCGACATGCCCACGACGATACTGCTCGCCTGCCCTCGCGTCTTGACGAAGGTCGCCAGGAGCGTCCCAAGACTCACCGTGGCGAGAGCAAAGGCCAATGAGACCAGCGTCACGGCGATGGGGTCATTTCCCCAGTTAACACCGAACAAGAGCGCACCCGAGACCAAGAGCAGCGTCATCTGGAAGAGGCCGAGACTCAGGCGCGCCAACAGTTTCCCGCCCAGGATGAGGAACCGCGACGCCGGCGCGACCAGCATCCGGCGCAACGTCCCACCTAACCGCTCACTGACGAGCACCTCAGCCGCCCCGAGCAGCGTAATCTGCACCCAGGTAACCAGTTGCCCGGCGGACGCCTGCTCGACACTCGTCGCCGCATCACGCGTGTCCACGATGGCGACACCTGTGGGCCACTGCACCGAAACCACGGCGGGTGGGTTCGCTGTCATAGCCAGCGTTTCCTCCAGCACCTGTTCAAAGAAGGGGTATTCGTCCTCGGGGGTGAGGAGAATGCCCGCCGCACGTGCTTGAGCCACGCCTGCGCGGGCAACCAGGACGGCGCCTCCCACTCGTCCCTGGGCGGCTCTCACGGCCTGGGCAACAGCCGGACCGACGGTGCTGTTGGGCAGTGTATGCAGCGTCAACGAGGCGCTACGATCGGCAAGCAACGTCTCGGTGAAATCGGCAGGGATCACAAGCCCGAACGCATCGCCCGGCAGCACCTCGACGAGTGTTGGCTCCAAGTTGAACTTCGGGAATGTCTCCAAGAGTGCGATAGCCAATATCCCCTCGTCGTGAGCACTGACATAAATGGGCATCCGGAGCTCTTCCCGAGGTCCATCGCCCGCTTGCATCCCCTGCAGGCCGGTCCCCACGGCGAAGGTAAAAAGGAGAGGAAGCCCGAGAAAGAAAATGAGCGAGACGGGACTGTTGAATTCTCTCAAGAAGTCCGTGCGAATCATTGCCCACAGTTTACGCATTGCCCTGTTCCTTGTTGAACTATGTCCCGAGCAGGCCTCAACCAAATTGCCGCCGGAAGCCGAGCAGCGCCAGCCCGTAATAAACGCCGGTCACCAGCAGCACACCTCCCAGGTGCGGCAATACATCGATCAAACCCAGCCCAAGCTGCAGCCGGGAGAAGAGTTCAATGCCCCACGCGTTCGGCGTGATCAAGCTGATCAATTGCAGGTAATCGGGTATCCCCGCACGAGGGAAGAATGTGCCGGAAATGGCCGAGCCCACCAGGGTAACGGCGGTGCCGATGGTGCCGGCCTGTCCGGGCGTCCGGGACCAGGCGGAGATGAGAGCGCCGACGCCGGAGGCGCAAAGCACCAGCACAAAAATGCTGATGAGCGTAGCCGGCATGGGGCCCCAGTAAGCACCCAATTGAGAGGTCGCGCCCCAGAGAATCAGCATCTGCAGAAAGCCGGTGAGTACGATCCCGCCCATCTTGCCCACCAGAACCGTCGGTGCGCGGAGGGGAGAGACAAGCAGTCGGGGCAGCGTTCCATATTCGCGTTCCGCGAGCAGCGTGCGCCCGCCCGAGGTGACCGCAAACATCAGAAAAAGCATCGACATGCTGGCGGCCGAGTAGCTGAACCAATCGAAGACGCGGCCCGTGCGGGAAACAGTTTCCAGCGTAATGGGCAATGGCACGGACGCCGCCAAAGCGGGATTCACAGACCGCGTGTCGCCGGGCAAAGGCGGAGCAGCCGCTCCTTCGTGCTGTTCGCCGAAGATACGGCCCATCACAATCGTGGTTCCCTGAACCTGCATATTTAGTGTCTCAATCGCCTGGTGAACCACACTCCTGACGATACTGCCGCTGATGCGCCAAGATGGGCTGGTGTAGATCTCGACGGTCACAGGCGAAGTCG
>SLDA01000268.1 GCA_007125545.1 Thermoflexales bacterium
GGCCTTAAGCCGCTCGAACTCCTGGTAGAGGGATCCACGTCCCGCGGTCTGAACATGATCGATATAGACCTGGTAACGTCCCCCTTGTTCGTAAAGGCCCACGCGCCCGTGTACCACAACCTGATCGCCGGACCGGGGCAAGAAGGTGAGGGATTGAGCCTGGCTCCGCCAGATGACGCCACCGATCTGCGCACCCACATCTTTCAGAGTGAGATAGACATGCCCTGACGAGGCGCGGGAGAAGTTCGAGACCTCACCCTCAAGCCAGAGGTTTTGCAGCACGGGTTCTCCCTCGATGAGATTCCGAATCCGAGCGGTGATCTCGCTTACGGTGAGGGGACGGTCGGGTCGGCTGAATAGGTCCAGTTGATCCCACATATGTGACCTCCGCAGGGCACGTTATAACAGCAAGCGCAACAGAATGGCGATCTGGATGGCGCCGCTAAGAGCTAGTAACATCGTCGACGTGTCGCCCGGCATCGCGAAGAGACCCGTTTCCCCAAACAGCCCGATGAGGTACATCACGGCGCCCGAAATGAACAGCAATCGTTCAACGGGCTGAAGTCTCAGCGCGCCGTGACCGGGTCGCACGTCTCCCTACCGTACCACCTCGTGCTCTACGCCTGCGAGCCATGCACTTACCTCTTCCCTGCCTGATTTGGCCCATCTTACTTCAGAACTCGTGAACTGGAAAGTAGACGTGAACTTCCGGACTCTGTCTGAAACCGGGTCCCGTGATATAATCGCAGGCAATGCAGATCATCCTGACCCACGAGAACGCGGATTTTGACGCTGTGGCGAGCCTTCTGGCAGCGCACAAGCTCTACCCTGGCGCCACACCCATCCTCCCCCATCGGGTCAACCGCAATGTCCAGGCCTTTCTCTCCCTGTACGGACCGGGATTCCCCTTTCAGGATCCCGATCGTCTCCCGCGGGGACAGCACGTACAACGTGTCATCCTGGTCGATACCGCCAAGCTGAGCTTTGTGCGGGGCATGGGTAAGGACATCAACCAAGTCTTGGTCATCGACCACCATACGCCGCCAGATAATGTGCCTAAAGGATGGCGTATTCAGTCAGAACCACTGGGCGCCACCACCACCCTGCTGGTAGAGGCTATCTCCACTCGCCTCATCCCCGTCTCGCCTGCCGAGGCTACCCTGATGCTTGCCGGTATCTACGAAGACACCGGTAGCCTCACCTATGGCTCGACCACACCCCGCGACCTGCGAGCTGCGGCTTGGTTGATCGATCAGGGGGCTGATCTGGAAGTCGCAACGGAATTTCTCGAGCACCCTTTGACGCCGGCTCAGCAGCAGATCTATCAAGGTCTCAGAGAACACCTCGAAACGCTGGAAGTCGACGGACACCCTGTAGTTCTTAGCTGGAGCGACTCTCCTCCTGACACGGAGGAAGAGATATCCACGCTGGCACACAAACTGCGCAATCTCCTGGAGCCCAGCGCGCTCTTCATTTTCGTTCAGATTGGAGATAACACCCAGTTGGTGGCACGCAGCACCACTGATGATATTAATGCCGGCGCCGTTGCCGGACACTTTGGCGGCGGTGGGCACGATCGTGCCGCAGCCGCTCTGATCCGCAACCGCGCAGCAGGGGAAGTCGCGGAGGAGCTGCGCGAGCAGCTGCCTCAGTTTGTCCTGCCTCGGATCAAGGTCCGCGATCTCATGTCCCACGGCGTTAGAACTGTGCTCCCCGACGAACCGGTTGCCCGAGTCTCCGACCAGATGCTCAGGACCGGACACGAGGGATTTCCGGTTATCGACGCCAAGCAGCAGGTTGTGGGGCTTGTGACACGCAACGCGGTCGACCGCGCGATGCAGCACGAACTCGGACAACAACCGGTGCGGCGTGTCATGCAGCCCGGCTCGATCTCAGTCTCGCCCGGTGACTCTGTCGAGCATGTAAGGTCACTCATGATTCGCACGGGTTGGGGCCAGATTCCGGTCATCGCAAACGGACGCATCACAGGCGTCGTAACTCGCACCGATATGATCAGGCTGCATCCCTCTGCACAAACCGCCGAACGCCAAAGGATCGCACATCTGATGCGGGAAGCTATCGCTGGCCCACTCCTGCTCCTTATCCGTGAGATCGGAGTGTGTGCCGCCGAGGCTGAATCGGTGATCTACTTCGTGGGAGGTATTGTTCGAGACTTACTCCTGGGTCATGCCATTGTTGATGTTGATCTTGTCGTCGAAGGCGAGGCGATCGAGCTAGCGAAGACAATGGCAGCACGCTATGGTGGCGAAGTGCGCAGTCACAGCCGCTTCGGCACCGCCAAATGGTTGCTACCTGACGATATCTGGGACAGGGTACGCGCTTCCCGGAGCATGCCAGATATCGTCGCCAACCATCGCACCGACTCCGGTCGCCTGCCGAGCTTTATCGACCTGGTGACCGCTCGCACCGAGTTCTACGAGCATCCTACGGCACTTCCCATGGTCACACGCAGCTCAATTAAGCAGGATCTTCACCGCCGCGACTTCACCATCAACACTCTCGCCATACGACTGGATCCGCAGCGCTGGGGCGAGCTATTGGACTTCTATGGAGGGTGGGCTGATCTGGAGGCACGCGTCCTGCGGGTTCTGCACAGCCTGAGCTTTGTGGATGATCCAACGCGCATTTTACGCGCTGCAAGGTTTGAGGCTCGGCTGGATTTTCGTCTGGACCAACGCAGTGAAGCGCTGATTTCGGATGCACTGCCGCTACTGGACCGGGTGACTGGCGAACGGATTCGTCACGAGATTGATCTCATCTTTGAGGAGTTAAGGCCCGAACTCGTCCTGAGCCGTCTCAAGGGACTTGGGGCGTTGGATCAGATTCATCCGGAACTCACGGTTGACGCGTGGTTGAGCGAGCGATTTCATCGCCTGCGTACAGAGTTCGACCCCAGCATCTGGGATCTTGATCTGGTGAGTGACCGGCGCTTGCTGCTCTGGGCACTCCTCGTCTACCGGCTGAGTTCCAAAGAGTTCCAGAAGCTCCAGATACGCCTGAAAATGTCAGGCCGCATCGGTGAGCTACACGCCAGGCGAGATGCAGCCCGCATCTCATTGCAGGAGATCTCACCCGCACCCGACGATCCCCCAATCAGCGAGATTGTGGCGCGACTCACAGACTTCAGCCTGGACACCTTGGCTGTCGAATGGTTGGCGGCGGAGGATCCCTGGATTAGAAGCA
>SLDA01000525.1 GCA_007125545.1 Thermoflexales bacterium
GAGAAGCAGGCTGCGGCGGTGCTCCAACCTGACCTTTCACATGCTGGTGGCATTCTGGAGTGCAAGAAGATCGCAGCCATGGCGGAGACCTACTTTGCAGCGGTCGCACCGCACTGCCCGCTGGGGCCCATCGCGCTCGCCTCCTGCCTGCAGCTCGATGCGTGTATTCCCAACTTCCTGGCGCAGGAGCATGTCACGCTCGGTGAAGGTTACCTGACAGAACCTTTCGAGATCAAGGATGGCTATATCGATCTACCGACGAAGCCTGGCCTGGGTATCGAGCTTGACGAAGAGGCGCTCGCGGACAAGATCGATGACGGGTCTTGGGAGACGCCGCGACTGTGGCACATAGATGGCTCTGTCGCGGACTGGTGAGGTGTGACAGGGCAATCACGCATCACGCGTCGTTCCGAGTCAGGACTCGATCTCGCGCCCTTAGTGCTCAGCGAAAGGAGCTCTCCTGTGTCATCTGATCGTCCCAACATACTCTGGATTTGCACAGATCAACAACGCTTCGATACGATTCACGCCTTGGGCAATGACCACATCCGGACGCCGAATCTCGACCGGTTGGTAGCAGAAGGCGTTGCCTTCACACGCGCCTACTGCCAGAGTCCGATCTGCACACCGAGCCGGGCCAGCTTTCTGACGGGTAAGTACCCGAGCACGATTCACGTGAATCGGAACGGGGACGACTGGTTTCCGTCGCAACCTGGTTTGATCACACGCACACTACGGGATGCCGGTTACGACAACGGGCTGGTGGGAAAACTGCACCTGACTGCCGCAGACGGGCGGGTCGAGGCCTTCCCGGAGGACCGGTATGGCTACCGAGTACTCAAGTGGAGCCACCACCCGGCCCCCGAGCCTTTCTGGCCCACACCGGAGCATGACTACCAGCAGTGGCTGCACGATCGGGGTGTCGAATGGGAAAGCGCCCACGACGCGGACCTGGACAGCAAAGCCGGGCGTGCCTGGACGGAGCACGGCTACTACCGCCCCGGTATCGCAGCGGAGCACCACCAAACGACCTGGTGCACTGACGAGACTGTTGATTTCATAACCCAGGAGCGTGAGGGACCGTGGTTGATGAGCGTCAACCCTTTCGACCCGCACCCGGCTCTCGATCCGCCCCTCTCCTATCTGGAGCGCATGGATTGGGAGAGTATGCCGCTCCCGCGCTTCCGTGAGGCGGAGATGGAGAGTCAGCGGCGATTCGGTGCCATCGACTTTCAGACTGAAGAGCCGGTCTCCCCTCACAGTTACAACGCGAGGCGGATGCTGGCAGCGTACTACGCACAGATCGAATTGATCGACGACCAGATAGGCCGGCTCTTGGACGTGCTGGAGAGAACCGGTCAGCGGGAGAACACGCTCATCATCTTCACCAGCGATCATGGCGAGATGTTGGGCGATCACGGACTCCTATGGAAAGGCGCGCGATTCTACGAGGGCGCCGTGCACATACCGCTGATCTTTTCATGGCCCGGACATTTCGAACAGGGCTTGCAGAGCGATGCCCTGGTCGAGCTGACGGACATCGTGCCGACGTTGCTCGAGGCATTAGATATGCCCGTTTCAGCCCATATTCAGGGTAGGTCGCTGCTCCCGATCCTGACCGGCGCGGCAGACGCGGATCAGCACCGGGAGTTCGTTCGCTGCGAGTATCACGACGCCCTGAACCACCGCTTCGCCAGCCACGCGAATATGCTACGCGACGACCGCTATAAGCTGGTCGTCTACCACGGGCAGGAAGTCGGCGAACTCTACGATCTACAAGCGGACCCCGACGAGTTCGCGAACCTGTGGAATGAGCCTGCTGCTCAGGACATAAAGCATGTGCTGCTAAAGCGGATTTTCGATGCGGTGATGCTCGCAGTCGACGAGGGGAGAGAGAGGGTGGGCCGGTATTAGGCCTGCCGAGGAAGGTAAGTGTATGCGGAGGACAATCAAGCACGACTTTCGCTATATCATTAGCGCATGTCTGTTGATACTCACCGTCGCGGCGGTGGGCACAGGTGTGATCGCTGACCGGTGGGACCTTAACAATTTCGTGCCGCATATCATCTCCGGGTACGCGATGGCACTGCTGGCGCTGGCCCACACGGTTCTTGAGTTCCCCCGGCTATGGGGCTATACCAAGGGCCGGCTGCGGAGACGCTCCGTGGGCCGCGGCCCCGCCGACCAAAGAGATCCACCTGTCATCCCGGCGCCAGATTCTGCCGGAAAATCTGGGAGAGGGCCGTCGCCGGTGTCTCGGCGCGGGTTGTTGGGCCTGGTGGTGGGTGGAACGGGTGGGTTCATCGCGGGGTGGTTGGCGCCTGGGTTCCTTGGTGGGACGCAAGAGTCGGATCTGGGCTTGCGCTATCATCGTTGGAGTAGGCCGGGTAGCCTGGACTCCGAAGGTGCTGTCGACTGGGGAGAGCGACCTCCTCAGTACAAGGTCTATCCGGACCTGGAGCGCCTAGCTCTGCCGGCGGTGGATAGCCTCTTTGGAGAGGAGGCCCTCCTTGGAGAGGAGGACCTTCCCACATTTGCGTCAATCGCCCGCCGCCGCTCCATTCGGAGTTATACCTCCGACCCCCTGTCCCAAAGTCAGCTCTCTCGCCTGTTGTACGCCGCCGCGGGTATCACAGAGGAGCGCACTGAATTTAGGGCTGCTCCATCTGCCGGTGCACTGTATCCCATCGAGACGTATGTGCTGGTTCATGATGTCGAGGATCTGGTCCCGGGACTTTACCACTACGCGCCGCAGGACCACACGCTGGTGCTGCTCGATGCCGGGGATAAGCGACGGCAGGCGACAAGCTTGGGACTGATGCAGGGCTTCCTGGGTGAGGCGGGCGTCGTAGTGGTGCTGAGTGCGATATTTCAGCGGTTGCGCTGGCGTTATCGGCGCAGGAGCTATCGTTACGCGTTGTTGGAGGCCGGTCACATTGGCCAGAACATCTATTTGGGCGCTACCGCGATGGGGCTTGGCGTCTGTGCCGTAGCCGCATTTATGGATGACGGTTTGAATCAACTGCTCGGCGTGGATGGAGAGCGTGAAGCGGCACTCTACATGCTTGCCGTGGGTAACACGACTCAGTGACAGTACTATTTAAAAAGAGGAGGTCTAGACGATGGCGGAGAGTATGCTGAAATATGACATCACCAAAGATGACCTAAGCTCCTTCGATGGCCAGGCACCGGCATTCGTCAC
>SLDA01000399.1 GCA_007125545.1 Thermoflexales bacterium
GAGATAGTCGATCTCATCCTTGGGCACGTCGACGTAGCCGGAGATGAGATCCATCGTCGTCTGTACGCCGTGGCATAGGCCAACAAAGGGTACGTGGGTCGTGCCCAGCGCCCAGGAGACCATGGCCATCGGGTTGACGTAGTTGAGCAGATAGGCATTGGGGCAGAGCTGCTCCATATCCCGCGCCAGGTCGAGCATCACGGGGATGCTGCGCAGCGCACGGAAGACGCCGCCCGGACCGAGCGTATCACCGATGCACTGATCGACACCGTACTTGAGTGGAATCTGGTAGTCGGCCTCGAAGCCTTGTATGCCGCCGACCTGGAAGGTGGCAATAACATAGTCGGCGTCCCTGACGGCCTCTTGCTGGTCGGTGGTAACCCAGGTGCGCGCCGGTAGGTCGTTCGCCTCAATCACCCGGTTCACGAAGCTCTCCACCTGAGGCGTTCGGCGCGTGCTGGGCGCCATCAGCGCAAACTCCGTATCCTCAAGTCCTTCCGTCGCCAAGATATCCAGAATCAGGGTCTTACAGAAGACAATGCTCCCGGCTCCGATAATTGCGACCTTCGCCATATCACACCTCCTGTGTATATACCTGCTTACTGTCCAAGATTCTCATACAGATAGAGTCCATCCTTGCCGGGTGCCAGAATATCCAGGCGCCCGTTGCCGGTGATGTCCGCAATGGCGAAGAAGATACCGCAGCCTTTGCCGACGCCGGGTGGACCATAGTCGACGATCTGCTTTGCAAATCCCTCACCCGTCCATTTGAAATAGTAGATGCCGACGTCGTCGGGAGAGCCTTCATCGTTTCCGCAGTGAGCGCGATAGCGCTTGCCCGTCACCAACTCATTGGCGCCGTCGCCGTCCAGGTCGACCCACTGCAGGTCGTGGTATTGGGCGTTGTACGGATCGATCGGGTGCTTGATCCAGGTGCGCGATCCGTCCTCCGCGACTTTCTGCTCCCACCAATCGAGTCCATAGCCGTGCCCGTGGCCGACAATGAGGTCGTTGATCCCATTGCCGTTCACGTCGACGACCAGCATCGGCACACTCGCCATACCGCCCAGGTCGAAATCTTGGTGGAGAACCCACTCGCCGTTGTAGGGGTCTTCCGGGGCTTCAAGCCAACCCTTGTTGAGAATGAAGTCGCCGCGTCCGTTGCCGTTGACGTCGCCGAAGCCCAGCCCGTGCCCCTGGTTCTCTTCGTAGATGACGTGTCGTTCGAAGGTACCGGTCCCCTTGCCGTCGGCGTCTGTGACGAGTTTGTAGACCACGAGGGGCGCGCCGGGCGTGTTGGGCACGATCTCCAGGTAACCATCACCGTCGACATCCCAGGCGCGGGTAGTCTCGACATTCCCCGTGTGCGCGATGACGTGTTCGGGCCACGGCTGCGCAGGGTCGCCCGGATTCTCGCGCCAGCGGATGGTGTCGCCCCACCAGCCGCCGGTAATGAAATCCAGGCGCCCATTGCCGTTGATATCCATAGGAATGGTCGAGAAGTCGTCGTAGTACTCGCCTATCGCCTGAACCTCGCCAATTGTATGTTGCGTCTTGATGTCAGGAGTTTCGTACCAATAGGCGCCCGAGACGATATTGGGCTTACCGTCGCCGTTCACGTCAAAGGCGCCGGCGGATTCAAATCGTTCGATTGCCACCAGGGTTTTCTTCCATTTGATGGGCATTGCATAACCTCCTTATTGATCTTCAGAGTATAGAAACGAGCTCCCGGCCATTGCGAAATCCGGCCTCTCATCGGAACGCGGACGTCTCGTCCGCAAGCGACCGCTAGGCTGGATGACCGCCATCCGTTTTACCAGTTGACGGGTGCTTGTTAGCACCTGCATCTACTTGCCTGTGAACAGCCGGATATACTCGCGCGCGACTTTCAGGTCCTCCAGGGCTTCGGCAGCTTCGCACGGCGGCGGTGCCTCACCCTTGATGGCAGCCACGAAGTTGATGGCCTGCTGGCGCATCGCATGAACCCAAGGAAGTTGCGGGATACGCGTCTCGGGCGTGGTGCCGGTGTCCGGGTCGGCGAAGAACTCTACACGTCCCGGTTGGTTGGAAGCAAGCGGTGCGGGCAGCTCCAGCTTCACATATCCACGCTCGAAGCAGACGAGCGCCGATTCCTGCCAGTCGATCGTGGTGCGGTAGGGTGACATCTCAATCGTACACGCGACCCCGCTCGCGCTCTGCCCTGCCAGAAGCACGCCTGAGGGTTCGGCATAGGTGACCTGATACGGTTCTCCTAGCAGATAGCGCATAAGGTTGACCTGGTGGATATAGTAATTGACGAACGCCGTGTAGCTCCGATAGGTGTCCGAGTCCATGTCGGAGGCGGGAGCGTCTCGGTCCACAGCAGGGTAGTCGCCGGGAACGCTGATCAGATCGTTGAAGCCCGCTGCAACCCAGTCTCCCGCCGGCATCAGGATGCGAACGTAGGTCAGCTTGCCCAGCTCTCCTGAGGTTTTGAGCCGGTCGATCTCGGCCTTCGCCTTCATCGTCGCCGGATCGCTGCGCTTGTGGTAGCCGACCATGTACCAGGTCCCGCTAGCGCCGACGCTCTCGACGATTCGCTCACCGACCTCTACAGATGCCGCCAGGGGCTTCTCGGTGAAGACGGGCACCCCGGCATCGAGCAGGTCCGGGACGAGGACGCCGTGGCGATCGAAAGGCTGCGAGGCGACAATGCCGTCCAGCTCCTCGTTCGCGAGCATCTCCGCGTGCGAGGCGTAGACGGCTGGGACGCCATAGCGCGTAGCCACAGCGTGGCCCAGATCCTGTCGCAACTCGGCCAAGGCGACCACCTCACAGCCCTCGACGGTGACGTAGTTCCGCAGATGGGCGCATTGGCCCATACCTCCAACTCCCACAAAACCGATCTTGACGTTCTCTTCTGACATCATCGACCTCCTCTTACGTTGCTGGATTCAGCGTTTTCCAACCAAGTTTCGCAGAGCGTTAGCATAGTAACAGTAGTTCTCCCAGGACACATCGTCCGGGATGAGATGGTCGAGGGCGGGTATATACCGACCTGCTTCCAGGGCTGGACGTATGCGCAGGAGCTCGGCATCAATCGCCGCGGCATCACGCGCCAAAACACGCTTATCGATGCCCCCCATCATGCCTAACTCGGGATAGGTCTGCCGCCAGCGTGTTACGTCGCAGCCGGCAGCCACCTCCATTGGGAA
>SLDA01000096.1 GCA_007125545.1 Thermoflexales bacterium
GGGCTACGTCTACGACGGTGCGGCAACCAAAGCGGCAATGACGTTCCTGCAGGAGCTGTACAATGATGGCTGCGCCCACTTCTTCACAGAGGGGTTCCCGAACTCGGAGTTCGCGGCACGGCGTGCGATCTTCACGCAGGGGTCGAGCTCGGGCATTCCATTCTACGTGGGCGATCTGGAAGCAGCAGAGAACACCGATGAGTGGGGAGTCGCAGCGATACCGCACACGACGGCAGAGCCGGTACAGAACATCTATGGTGGCGACATCATGATCCCGTCGACGACGCCGGAGACCCAGTTGGCGGCGTGGACGTTCCTGAAGTGGTTCACGGAGCCGGCCACGCAGGCGTGGTGGGTAGAGATCAGCGGGTACTTCCCGACGCGCGCGAGTGCACTGGATCTGCTGGACGAGGATTCGTTGATGCCGCAGTGGCTGCAGGCGGCGGATCTGTTGTCTTACGGTACCTACGAGCCACAGTTGATCTCCTATCAGGGCGTGCGCGATGCTGCCCAGCGGGCGTTCAACCGTATTATGCAGGGCGGCGATGTGGACGAGATCTTGGAGGCGCTGACCGAAGAGGCCAATGATCTCCAGGACGAGCTGATGATGTATTAGGCAGAGACACCTGCTCTGGGTAATCCCCGCTGCTCTTGGCCCATCCCTACACGGGATGGGCCATTTTCCTTTTCGTGGCGAGCGGTTATTGATTTGAGCCGGGGACCTGCTATCATGATCAGAGACCACATTGGCATCAACCGGCGAGTCGGATCTCTAACGCGGAACGCTAATCAGCCTACCGATTTCCCGCAGGTCTCACATTTGTATCACCACAGTTTTGTGGGGAGAACAATATGCGGCTTCTTATCGTTGACGATAACCCTCCGGATCAGGCGAGCATCACGCGCCTGTTAGCAGACAGCTTTGTCGACATTGATGTCGCCATAGTCAGCACTCCCGATGCTTACGAACAAGCCCTGACTGCGGAGCCTATGGAGCTCGTTCTCACCGAGCACCTCTTAAGCTGGACGGACGGGTTGGCTGTGCTTCGCGATGTGCAGGCACGCTGGACTCAGGTTCCTGTGATCATGGTTACAGCTTCGGGTAGCGAGACGCTGGCGGTCGATGGGTTACGAGCCGGCTTTGCTGACTATATCCCCAAATCGAGTTTGGAGCGGTTGATCCCCGCGATCCTCCGGATCGTCGACCCAACTCGGATAAAGCTGGCATTGCGGGAGTGCAGCCGAGAGCTCACCCCGGATCTCTGTGCGGCACAGCGGCGTCATCAGGCAACTCCCTCCCTGATCCCGGACGACGACTCCAACGCTCAAAGCGACCGGTGTACTCCGGACACTCTGTCGACCTTGCCATCCGATCAGACCGGCAGCAAACAGGCAGAGGCGGCGTGGTGCCAGAGGGAGGAACGCTACCGTGCCCTCTTTACAGCCATCGATCAAGGTTTCTATCTCCTCGAAGTATTGTTCGATGAGGACAATCGTGTGCTCGATGTCCTCTACGTCGAAGAGAATCCCGCTGCCGTAAGACTGACCGGTCACAGCTTCATAGGTCGTCGTCTCCGCGAGATCAGCCCCGATTATGAACAATACTGGTACGAGATCTTTGGTCGTGTCGCCAGAACGGGCAAAGCAGAGCGTCTTGAACGTTACGCTAGGCCGGACGGCATCTGGTACGACTTTTTTGTCTTCCAAACTCCTCACCTCGGTAGCCACCAGGTCGCAGTTCTCTTTCAAGATGTTACCGTACGCAAAGAACGTGAGCGCCAAATCAGCCGGTATAACAGGCTCTTGCGCGGCATCAACCGGATCTCTGAAGGCGTGATCCGGGTAGAGACAGAAGAGGCGATCGCCAACACGTGCCTGGCGGTGGCTCTTGAATTGACCGACAGTCAGATCGGATTCGTCGGTGAGATCGGGGCCGACGGACTGCTACACGATCTTGCTATCAGCGGAATCGGCGCTGAGCAGTGCCGTATTCTCCATGCTCGCGAAGCCCCCCATCCACAGGGTGATTTGCCGGCGACCGAGGTCTACCGGAAGGTGCTTGGGGATGGGCGTAGTCTGATCGCCAACGATCTCACTGTTTCCTCCGCCGGCGTGGGCGTGGCGGAAGGAGTTCCGGCGCTGACAAGCGTCCTCGCTGTGCCGCTGTTGCACGAAGCGCGGACGATAGGGCTGCTGATGGTAGCCAACCGCGAGGATGGCTACGACTTGGAGCAGCAGGAGGATATCGAGGCACTTGCGCCGACCCTGGTGGAGACGCTGTTGAGGAAGCGAGCCGAAGCGGCGCTCCTCGAGAGCGAGGAGCGCTTTCGGTTTGTCGCTACGAATATTCCGGACACGCTCTTCTTCCAGGATATGGATTTACGCTACACCTGGATCTTCAACCCGGCCGATCCCATGACAGCTAGCGAGGTCGTCGGGAAGACGGATGCGGACTTGTTGCCCTCTGAAGAGGCCGAGTTGCTGTCCCGGCTCAAACGCCAGGTGCTAGAGACCGGTCTCGGCACTCGAGCGGAACTGTATCTCAGCCCGGGCGGGATCCCACACTGGTTCGAGGCCGTCTACGAGCCCTCGCGGGATGCCGGCGGACAGCTTGTGGGTATCGTCAGTTATAGCCGCGATATTACCGATCGGAAGGAGGCTGAGGCTGAGCGTGAGCGCCTCCTGTCCGAGGTGCAACGACAGGCATTCGAGCTTCGCGGTGAACGCGAGTTGCTTCAGACGATCTACGACACCGTACCCGCTATGTTGGCTATCTACGACCCGCAGATGCAGCGCATCACACTCAACCAGCAGGCCGAGCAGCTCACCGGTTGGACAGAGGCCGATACGACCAACACGAGTATCATGCAGCTGGCATACCCCGATCCAGATTACCGTGCCGCGGTGGCGGCTTACATGGAGTCGTTGGAGCCTGGCTATCGCGACCTGGAGATGCGCACAAAGTGGGGTGAGGTAATCCAAGTGAGCTGGGCCAACGTGGGCCTGCCGGACGGACGGCAGGTGGGCATAGGCATTGACATCACTGGGCGCAGGAAAGCCGAGCAAGCGCTGCGTCAGAGTGAGGCCAAGTTCCGTGGCGCAGTCACAAACGCGGCTGTCGGGTGGGCCATGACAACCGCCGCCGGCCGTTTCATCGACGCGAATCCCGCTTATTGCGCGATTACGGGCTACAGTCTGGACGAACTGAAAGCTCTGACGTTCCTGGAACTGGTGCATCCGGACGATCAAGCGGCAAACCAGGAACAGAACGACCAGATGCTGAGAGGCGAGACTACGGACTTCGTGATCGAGAATCGCTATGTGCGCAAAGATGGGGAGGTTATCTGGGTTCGAAAGAGCGTTTCCCTGGTGCGCGACGACGACGATGCCCCCCAATGGATTATTGCTCTCCTGGAGGATATCAGCGAGCGTAAGCGGGCCGAGCACTCGTTGCGGCGCTATGCTGCTCAATTGGAGCAGGCCAACGAAGCGAATCGCATATTGCTGCAGGAGGTCAATCACCGGGTGAAGAACACTCTGACCGCGATCCTGGGTCTGATTTTCTCCGAGCAGCACAGACTGGATGCAGAAGCACATGCTTATGGAGGACTCCCTCGCTGCCAAGCAGCTCTGAGGGACTTGCGCGATCGGGTGCGTAGTCTCGCCACGGTCCACGGACTCCTCTCATCAGGTCAGTGGCGCCCTCTCCGCGTCGATCTGCTGGTCGGCGAGGTAATCCGGGAATCCCTGCCGGCAGCCTCAGATCCGCAGAGTGCAGTGCTGGACATAACGGGAGCGCCGGTTCTATTGTCACCTGAGCAGGCACATCATCTCGCGCTGATTGTAAGCGAGCTGACGACGAACACGGCAAAATATGGCTGCCGCAGGGGAAGGTGTCACATCAGTGTGGACGTGCAATTGGAGGATGGGGAACTTCGGCTGATATATCGCAACGATGGATCTGGATATCCTGATCACATACTCGCCGGAGAAGGTCATTCGGTGGGTCTAGGGCTGGTGAACACGATTGCGACGCACAGCTTGCGGGGCACGTGGTCGATCTGGAATGACGGTGGACCGGTAACTGAGATACGCTTTCCGGCTGATCCGGAACTCAACAGTGGTGTAGTCCACCAAACCACAACATAGCAGCCGCCGTGGTGCAGAAAGGCTCGCGACGCCGGCTGCTATGTTGTGCTCTGCCTTCATGAAGTGGTTGGGGATGCGTTCATCCCCAACCACCTCGCTCCTGGATCTTCCTATTAAGAGTTGTTCTGACGTTCCGAGAACCGCAGATCTCGAACCTAAGTGGACATCTGGTGTTGCAGGCTGCTCTCCTGATTACTCAAGTGGGAGAGATCTCCGTTCTTCCGCAAGACCCATTCTGAATCCACCCACTCTATCGAAGTGACGGAACAAAAGGCGACTCGCAACGGGTTCTGCGCGCCGACCAGCGCTCTTGCTCCTCCGAGCACGGTAATCCCGTGGCCCATAAACAGCAGATTGCCCTCGTATGCGTTGACGAGCTGAAGAATCACCTTCCCCGCACGCTCCTCCGCGGATTCCCCCGTTTCCGGCCCCACGAGAGGCGACTTGACTGAAGTATAAGTTGGATCAATGGTTGGAAAGCGCACTTGGCGTGCTTCGAGCGACAGCAACTCCGCAGGCATAGAGGTCAGACGCCATAGGCACTCTCCGATCCCGTCCTCTACCTTCATTCGTGTCCCAAGTGCTTGGCACAAGGGACTTGCTGTTTGGAGCGTCCTCAGGTAGGGAGAGACGAAAATGTGATCGATGCTCTCGTTTTCTAGGTCTTGTGCCAGTTCCTCGGCCTGTAACCTGCCTAACTCTGATAACGGAGCATCACGAGTTCCACCATCTATGCTTTTCCATTTCCCATCCACGAAATCCGCCCTGGCCCCGTGCCTCACCAACCATATCGTGCGTCCCAAAGTATCCTCCGTCTCATTGCCTTCCACTCAAGCTGCGACCGCAGCTCCAAATTGCGGCGCCCGTCAATGCCGCACCATCTTCCAACAAGCATTAGCCAGATGTTTCTACCGCCTTCTCCGGCTGATCCCCAACTAATTGCTGGTGCTAGGACCAACTCAGCACGGGGTCGATGATCTCCTGCTTCATACAATCCACGTACCCCTTGTCGGTGACGGCGTAAGCTGGGATTGCAGCCAACGTAATGAAGGAGAGGAACATAAACGGCTCGGGTACCGTGCAGCCTAGGGCCTGCGCCTTGGCCAGCACCTCCTTTCGCTGCGCGGCGAAGGTCGAAGCCTCGAGATCGGAGAGCAGGCCGACGATGGGCAGTTTGATATCGGCGATGACTTCACCGTTCTCCACCAGCACGACACCGCCCTGCATGTCGGCGACCGCGTTGACCGCAACGGCCATATCCTCGGGATCGGCTCCCATAACGACGATGTTGTGGTTGTCGTGGGCGATGCTGGAGGCGATCGCGCCGCGTTTGAGGCCAAAGCCTCCGATAAAGGCTTTGCCGATGTTGCCGGTGGCATGGTGTCGCTCGACCACGGCGATATGCAACAGGTCCTGTGAGGGATCGGACCCAAGATGCCCGTTACTCACAGTCAGATCTGCTTCGATCCCGACCGTGATCGGGATGTAGGGCAATGTGCTCATGGCGTGCACGTGCGCCCCTGCTGCGTCCTCTGGTGCCGCAATGACCAGGTCGTCGGCGGTTACGGAGGCCTTCAGGTGGAAGGTATCCAGCAGCACCGGGTCGTGGTCGGGTATGCTTAGCGGCTCGATCAGTTTCCCATCGCGAGCAATCACCTTGCCGTTGGCGATCGTGGTGAGTACCCGAAAGTCCTCGGGACCGGTCACGATGTTGACATCGGCAAAACGCCCGGGAGCCAGGCTCCCGATCTCGTTCGCTTTGCGATAAGAATCCGCGATATTGAGCGTGACCATCTGGATCGCCGTGGGGAAGGGCACGCCGAGTGAGAGGGCCAGGCGCACCAAGTGATCGAGGTGGCCCTCTTCTGTCAGCGTGATGGCGCTTGTGTCGTCGGTCACCAGCCCCATCAGGCGGGTGTCCAAGCCCTGCTCGGTGACAGCCCGGAGCAGCTCCGGGAGCGTGGGCACGAGCAGGTTGTGACGCAGATGCGCGTAGACGCCGTTGCGCACGCGGACAAGCACATCCTCGAGCGAGAGCGCCTCATGGTCGTTCAAGATGCCCGCGGCAGCAAAGGCGTTCCAGAGTGGCCCGGTCGTCTCTGGACCGTGGCCTGAGAGCACCTTGCCCGCCCGATGTGTGGCCTCAATGGACTGCATCAGGTCGGGGAGTCCCATACCGATATAGACAGAGACTACCTCCGAGATACCGACGACGTCATCGCGCCGGAGGGCTTCTTCGATGGTGGTGGCGTCGATGGCGCCACCGCTGGTCTCCAGGCCGGGCGAGAAGGGAATGTGTGAGGGGAAGACAAAGCGGAACTTGAGCGGCGTCGCTTTGCCCTCGTCCAGTGCTGCGTCCATGGCATCGAGTCCACCCACAACGCCGATCTCGTGCAGATCGGTGAAGACCGAGGTGGTGCCATGGGCCAGCACCACCTCGGCGAACCGGGTTAGACTCAGATTGGCACTCTCCGGATGAATATGCCCCTCGACAAACCCAGGCACGAGGTAGTTACCCTCGGCATCGATCACCTCGGTGTCCTGGCCGATAGCGTAGTCGACATCTCCTTGAGCGATAATGCGATCGCTCGCGATCGCGACTCCCCCGGGATAGATCTCCCCGGTGAAGACGTTCACGATCTGGCCATTCGTGATGACCAGGTCCGCGGGAACTTGTCCCAGCGCTGCGTTTAGGATGTCCTGTTTCATAGTGCCTCCTTTGACTTATCTACTGATTAGCGATCAACGACAGTGAAGCGGTCGGGAAGCTCGATTCCGGCGCGGCGGGCGATGGCCGCGGCGCGCGCTTTGGCCTCCTCCATCACTTCCTGTTCGTTCACGACCAAAACCTCCCGCTCGCGCATGAGCCATCGACCGTCGACTATCACGCTTTCGACGTTGTGGGCGTGCATCGCGGTCACCATATTGGCGATCGGATCGTGTATCGGCAGCATCGCGGGCGAGTCGGGGTCAATCACCACAAGGTCGGCCTTCTTGCCCACCGCGAGCGATCCGATCTCGTCCTGCCACTGCAATGCACGGGCGGCGTCGCACGTGACCATGGCCAGCACAGCTTGGGCCGGCACGACTGTGGGGTCGAGGGTGCGGCCTTTGTGAATCAGCGAGGTGAGCCACATTTCGTCGATGAGCGTCATACGGTTGTTGGACGGTGCGCCATCAGTGCCGAGGGCAACGCAGACCCCGGCACGAAGCATCTCCGGCACCTTGGCGAATCCCAGCACGCGCATCGCCGCCGCGGGATTGTGAGAAACCTTCACGTGATGGTCGGCAAACATCTCGACCTCGGCGTCTGTAAGCCAGACTGAATGGACGGCGAGGAAGTTGGAGTCCAAGACGCCCAGGTTACGCAAGTGCGTCACCGTGGTGGCGCCACGGGTCTCCTGCGCGAAGCGGACCTCCTCTTCGATTTCTGCTACATGCATATGCACGCCCACGCCGTACTCATCAGCCAGCGCCTTGGTACGCACAATAAGGTCGTCGGAATTGTTGAAGATCGTGCGCAATCCGAACCAGGTGCGGATGCGTCCTCCTGCCTCTCCGTGCCAGCGTTCGTAGTTCGCGATCTGGATGTCCAATGAGGCGTCGGTAGATTCGTGCCACTTCTCCGGCAGGCCCTCGCCCATATCCATTGTGGAGCGGGCGAGGATGCCACGCAGCCCTAGCTCCGTCGTGGCCCGTCCCATCCCGTCCACGAACTGCCCACCCGGTTCAGCGAAGCAGGTGACACCACTGCGGATCTGCTCCAGCCCACAGAGCAGAGTGCTGACGTAGCTGTCTTCCTCGGTCATATTGCTCTCGTAGGGCCAGATACGCTCGTAGAGCCAGGTAAGCAGGCTTACATCGTCACCGAGGCCTCGACCGAGCTGCTGAGAGGTGTGGACGTGGGTATTGATGAGACCCGGGAGGAGCCAGCGCCCGCGCAGATCAATGTAGACGGTTTCTCGTGAGGGTTCGGTGGCCACTTCAGCCAGCAACGCTTCAGATCTTCCTATAGCTGAGATCCGGTCGTTCTCAATAAGCACAGCGCCGTTGTTATACTGGTGGTGGTCGGTGTCCATGGTCACGACACCCGCATTGTAGAGTAGCGACCTCGTCATAGCGTCTCCTTCCGATAGCAGTCGTTTCGCTAGGATTATTATACAGGTCATCGGGCGGAAGCGCACTGGCGGTGTCTCACCAACCCTAAGGGCTGGTCGCAAGCCGATTCGGTGATTCGCACGAGTTTGCTACACAAGCGGAGCCTGTCGAACCTTAGAGTTGGCCCGGCGCTGAGATGCGGATAGCGAGAACAAGCTGGCAGCTTTGGCTGACCGGTTATACAATGCGTGTGGGCAGGATCTCGCCTTCGTCACCAGCAACGTGATGATTCTACTGTGCCGGTCAGGTGTGGTCCTCCCTTTACCTCCTGTCCAATGGCAACGCTAAGTGAAGGAGATGGCAATATGATTCGTACTGAGAATCTTACCAAACGCTTTGGAGATAATTTGGCAGTCGACGATCTGACGCTCGAAGTGGCCCAGGGTGAGGTCTTTGGCTTCCTCGGGCCCAACGGCGCGGGCAAGACGACGACAATGCGTATGCTATCCGCTCTGGTTGCACCGACCGGCGGCACTGCGTGGGTCAACGGGTATCAGGTGGGTGTCCAGAACGCGGAGATTCGCGCCAGCATCGGCCTGCTGACCGAGTCGCCCGGCCTCTATCCTCGTCTGAATGCTGAGCAGAATCTCAGCATCTACGCTAGGCTGCACGACGTCGACGATGTCGCGGGGCAACTACGCACCTACTTGACGCTACTGGGGCTTTGGGAACGACGCCACGAACCCGTGGGTGGTTTCTCCAAGGGAATGCAGCAGAAGCTCGCGATTGCGCGAGCCTTGGTGCACGAGCCTACGGTCCTCTTCCTCGACGAACCCACCTCGGCTCTCGATCCGGAGGCTGCGCGTGTGGTGCGGGACTTTATCGAGACCTTGAAGGGCGAGGGTCGGACCATCTTCATCTGTACTCACAATCTGAACGAAGCCGACCGCCTGTGCGATCGCGTAGCTGTGATTAAGCAGCGGCTCATTCGGGTTGACACGCCTGCTGCTCTACGCCAGGGCCTGTATGGTCAGTCGGTACGTGTGCGTTTGCGCGAGCCTTTGTCTGCTCTGCCTGCGGTCGTTGAGGCGTTGCCCTTTGTTCACGGGGTTTCGGAGATGCCCGATGGCTTGAGGGTGTCGTTGGATGATCCCGAGGCTGATAATCCGACCTTGATCGGAGCGCTCGTCGAGGCTGGCGCTGCGATCCAGTTTGTGGAGCGGGAGTCGTATTCGTTGGAACAGGTCTACTTTGACCTTATGCGTGAATCGGAGGAGGCAGCATGAACACGCAGCGCATTCGGGTGATCATAAGCAAAGAGTGGATGGATATGGGGAAAAACAAGATGGTGCTGATCATGATGGCTCTGATGCCGGTGCTGCTGGTCGGCATGGTCCTGGGCACGACCTACTTTATGGCGCGGGCGCCAGAGCAGGATTTTGAACCGGGTGCAGGGAGTGGAATCGCACTGCCTCCGGAGATGGCTCACTTGGACCCGAAGACGGGGACCATTATCATGATGAACGACCAGTATATGTTCTACCTGCTGTTGATTCCCATGGCACTGCCGGTCTACATCGCGGCTTACAGCATCATCGGTGAGAAGGAGACGCGGAGCCTGGAGCCGCTTCTTGCCACACCGATCAGCACGGCGGAGCTGCTGGTCGGAAAAACGATCGCTGCTGTCACGCCCGCCGTGTTGCTGGCATGGGGGAGCTTCGCGTTCACGGCATTGGGGATGTACATCATTGCCAGCCCGCTGATTTTCGAGTATCTGGTTCGTCCCGTTTGGACGCTCAGCATGGCGATTCAGGCACCGCTCTTCGCGCTGCTCTCCACCTCGTGCGGGGTTATCGCCTCTTCGAGGATGAACGATCCTCGCGCAGCTCAACAGGTCACGGCACTGTTCGTCGTCCCAGTCGTTGGGCTGAGCATGCTTGTGCTTATGGGACGGTTATACCTCAGTCTCCAGTTGCTACTCTGGGCGACGCTGCTGATGGTGTTGGTGAATGTCGGCGTGCTTTGGTTAGCGGTAAAGCTGTTCCAGCGGGAGACGATTTTGACGCGTTGGAAGTGAGGAGGACGCACATTCTTTCAATCCAGTCACACGCTACAACCCTCCAGTGCTCCTAATCGGCGGTCACGCACCGCGGCGGGCCGCAACCACGATGCGGTGGTGCGTGGGCACATTCTCGAGGAAGGAGCGGCGAAGGTCAACGTCGAGGATGCGGTCGGCTTCGGCTAGCAAGTGCCGTTGCGCAGTTAGCAGGCAAGGTGTGGCTCTGGGGTCGCCGTTGGCGCGGAGGATCTCGTGGCAGATCCAGTAGACTTGATAGGGATCCTCTGCGCCCTCCAAAGAGACGGCATTGTCCAGTGCAGCAAGAACCGGCGCGAGTGCGGTCAGCGCTTGGACGGGGTAACCTCGCTGCCAGGTCACGTAAGCAAGCTCGGCGGTGAGCTCCAGCGAGCGGCTCGGATGCGGGAGGTTTGCGCGGATGGCAACTGCCTGGCGGTACCACGATTCGGCCTCATCCCATTGTTGGAGCGCAGCGTGGATTTGGCCTCGATAGGTGTAAGCATTGGTGAGATTACCAAGGTCGTCGCACTCGGTCGAAGCGGCAGCCGCTTCTTCGGCTAGCGGCAGCGCGGCAATCGGGCTGCCGGCGCGCAACTCGAGCAGACTCAGGTTCGCCAGCGTTTCCCCTTCCGCCTGACGATTTCCGCTTTCACGGTAAATGCTCAGTGCCTGGCGATAGGCGTCCCGCGCCTCAAGATATAGACCCAACTCCCAATATAGGGCTCCCAAGTTATTGAGGACGCTGCTTTGCGCGTGGGCATTACCGGCCGCTTGGTGCAGTGCGAGTGCAGCTTCATAGTGGTGTAACGCTGTGCTGTAGTCTCGCTGGTCGGCGGTGACGTTGGCCAGATTGTTGAGCGCCTTGGCCTCTCCGGGCCGGTTACCCAACGTCCGGTATAGGGCCAGCGCCTCTGTCAGCCTGGCCCGCGCTCCGGCATAGTCTCCTCTGGCATAGGAGAGGATGCCCAGATTGTTAATAATGGCACTCTCACCCCGGTGGTCCTCGAGGGCATGATAGAGCTCAAGCGCCTCTGCATACAGGCGCTCTGCGTGAGCGTGTTCGCCACGCCGCGACGCGATATTGCCAAGCTCGCGCAGCAGATTGGCCTTCAAGAGTAGATCCTTCGACTCGCCAGAAGTCGGCGCCTCTGTAAGTTCCAGGCGGAGCAGGCCGCTTTCCAACGCCTGCTCCGCTGCCTCATACTTGCCCTGTTGCTGGAGTGTCTGGCCCTTAAGAAAATGTCCCGTGCTCTCCCAGAGAGGCGAGCAAATCCGCTCACCCAACTCAACCAAGTGTCTGGCGCTGTCCAGTGCCTCTTCGTAGCGCAGTTGGAGGTTCAATAACTGCGTGTGTTCCCTTTGCAGCTGCGCCATCAGCGAAGCCGGTGGCGGCGTCGACAGCATCCCTTCCGCCGGTGCACGGAGGCATGCCAGGGCTTGACTGATCATCTGTAGCCCTTCTTGCGCGGGACCCCTCCAACGATAGAGCTTACCGATTCCCTCTATCATAGCCGCCAATCCTTCCACTTCGCCCTCATGCGCAGCCCATTGCCAGGCCGCTTTCACGTTA
>SLDA01000088.1 GCA_007125545.1 Thermoflexales bacterium
AGGTCGCTATGAAGGTATTGTTGTCCGGGAATGAAGCCATTGCTCTTGGTGCATGGGAGTCGGGTGTGCAGTATGCGTCCGCCTATCCCGGTACCCCGTCGACCGAGGTCCTGGAGAACTTCGCCCGCTATCCCGGGATCCGCGCTGAGTGGGCCAGCAATGAGAAGGTCGCGCTGGATAATGCAATTGGGGCTTCGTTTGGCGGCGCCAAGACTTTGGCGGTGATGAAGCATGTCGGTGTCAACGTAGCTGCCGATAGCTTGATGTCCGTCTCATATACGGGCGTGCTCGGCGGATTGGTTTTGATCAGCGCCGATGACGCCGGAGCCTTTTCCTCGCAGAACGAGCAAGACAGCCGCCAATATGCGCGCTTCGGCAAATTCCCCTGCTTCGATCCCGCCGACAGCGAGGAGGCGCGGCGCTTCGTGGCGCTTGCTTTGGAGATCAGCGAGCAGTTCGAAACACCTGTTATGCTGCGGACCACGACCCGCTTGTCACACTCGAAGTCGGCGGTCGAGGCGCTCGTACCCGGTACGCGGGAATTTCAGTCGCTGCCACCATACGAGCGTCACGCTGGGGATTCCCGGGTCATCATCCCTGCCGTTGCCCAACGCCGGCATCCCGAGATCGAGGAGCGGCTGAATCTCGTTGCTATCTGGTCGGGAACCGAGGGGTTCGAACGAGGTCTAAACAGGATCGAGTGGGGAGATACCTCGTTGGGGATTGTGACGTCGGGTATCGCATACCAGTATGTACGCGAGGTTTTCGCGGGGAAATCGATTCTCAAGCTCGGGATGAGCTATCCGCTGCCGCTCGAACAGATACGGGCGTTCGCTTCGGCGGTGGACACCCTCATCGTGGTGGAGGAGTTGGATCCCTTTGTCGAGGATCAGCTCAAGGCTGCCGGTATCCACGTCGCACACGGCAAGGATCTCTTCCCCATCTGCGGAGAATTGACACTGGCGGTCGTCCGCGAAGGGGCCTCGCGAGGTGGGTTGCTGACTGGCGCCGGCGTCGGAGCAGCGGCAGCGGTGGCACCCATCACCGGGCTAGATCTACCTGCACGCTTGCCGGCATTGTGTCCGGGTTGCCCACATCGCGCCTTCTTCTACCATGCACGTCGCTACAAGCGCAAGGCTATCATTTCGGGGGACATCGGTTGCTACTCGATGGGTGTGCTGCCTCCCTTTGAGGCAATGGATATGCTCATTTCGATGGGCGCCAGCATTGGGATGGCACATGGGTTCAGGCGGGCCGGTGGGCAGGAGAAGGCCATCGCTACCATTGGTGATAGTACCTTCTTTCACTCCGGTATCGCGCCTCTAGCCGCAGCGGTTTACAACCATGCCAATATTGCCGTAGTCGTGCTCGACAACCGGATCACGGCGATGACCGGGCAGCAACAGCATCCCGGTACAGGGATTACTCTTCAGGGTGACCAGGGTGTGGAGATCGATATTGCGGAGGTGGCTCGAGCATTGGGCGTCGCCCACGTGCGAGAGGTCGATGCGTGGAATGTAGATGCAGTCAACAAGTCCCTGCGGGAGGCAATGGCCCACGAGGAGGGGCCTGCAGTCCTGGTGGTCCGCGGAGCCTGCGTTTTTACGCCGCACTTCCACCTACAGCCCCGGATGCGGGTCGATCCCGAGAAGTGCGTGACCTGTGGGTCGTGCTTCAATGTCGGTTGCCCGGCGATTGTCAAGAGCGACGAGATCTACAAGACCAGCGGCAAGAGAAAAGCGGCCGTTGATAGGATGCTATGCACCGGGTGCACCGTCTGTATGCAGGTTTGTCCGGTGAAGGCCATAGGACCGGTGAACGCATGATCGAGCGACTGAATATGCTTTTTGTAGGAGTAGGCGGACAGGGCATTCTGACTGCGTCTGATATCGCGGCGCAGGTGGGGCTGGATTTGGGGCTCGATGCAAAGAAGTCGGAGGTGCACGGCTTCGCACAGCGCGGAGGTGTGGTCGAGAGCCACGTTCGTTGGGCATCATCGGTAGGATCCCCGACATGCGAGAAAGGCACGGTCGATGTCCTGATGTCGTTCGAGTTGCTGGAAGCCGCACGCTGGATCGAGTGGCTGAAGCCGGGCGGTGCTGTGCTGGTGAACCGGCAGCAGATTATGCCGATGTCGACCAGCGTGGGGACCGCCATCTACCCGGAAGAAGCACAGCTTCTCGGTGAGCTACGCGCAAGAGCCGGGCGTGTGGTCGTCGTCGATGCCCTGCCACTGGCGAAGGAGGCGGGGAACGCACGGACCGTCAACACGATTATGCTCGCGGCGCTCTCAACTATGCTGGACACCGATCCCGGGGTGTGGGAGACTGCCATTCTGAACCGGGTGCCGGAGCGATACCGGGAGGTCAACGAGGTCGCTTTTCGGCTTGGACAGAAAGCGGCTGCTTAAGGAAGCCACGAAAGAGCTGAAGCGCCTCTGACACGATTTCGAGGAGATCGGTCTTGCTCGTTCTAGAGGCCCTTGGTCTTCTCTCTGGTCAGCGTGGCTCGTAATTGCTCGGAGAGAAACGCGGCGGCGAGGCCGTTGCGCTGAATTTGGTGGATCTCCCGGCGCGTGAGCCCGGCTGCCGGTGCGGCGACGTCGTACTCGTGTGGCAGTGTGATACGACTGATGGACGGGTCGTCGGTGTTGAGGGTAACTCGCATTCCGCGGTCGATATAGGTCTTGATCGGATGGCTGGCGTAATTGGGCACGGCGCTAATCTGGACGTTGCTCGTCAGGCTGATTTCCACACCGACTTGCTGCTCCGCCATATAGTCCATCAGCGCTGGATCCTCGATAGCGTGCAGCGCGTGGCCGATGCGCGTCGCGCCCAAGTCATGTATCGCGGTTCGGACGCTCTCTGGTCCGGCGGCCTCTCCGGCGTGCGCGGTAACCTGCCAGCCGAGGTCCCGCGCGCGGTGGAAGTGGCTGATAAAGAGGTTGGCTGGCCATGCGGCCTCGTCACCGGCGATGTCAATGGCTGTGATGCGACCGGCTTGCGCTTGCAGGGCCTCAAGCTCCTCCCAACAAGCCTCTGGTCCGTAGGTGCGGCTCATAATGCCGATGAGGTTGGCCCGGATGCCGATGTTGTGCGCTTCGGTCTCGACTCCGTCAGCCACGGCTTCAACCACCCCCTCGGGACTGAGATTGTGAGGACCGGCCATATAGCGGGGACTGAAGCGGATCTCCACATAGTCGATGCCCTCTTCGCGCACATCCCTGACGCACTCGGCGGCGATGCGCCGGCATGCATCAAGATCGGCCAGTATTTGGATGCTGAGGTCGATTTTCTTGATGAAGGCCATAAGACCCGGCTGAGCACGTATGGCTTGTACGTGTGGGCGCAAGCCGTCCAGATCGTCGGCGGGCATTGCGACCCCGTGCCGCTGCGCTAATTCCTGGATGGTCGGCAAGCGTATACTGCCCTCCAGGTGGCGGTGAAGGTCCACGAGCGGGAAGCCAGGGTCGATGTTTGTGTCTGACATCCTATCTTCTCGATGCTATCTGACAACAAAGATTCCGGAAGACTTACGAATGCCAAAGGCGCCTTCGGCCGCGATGCGCTCGTCTATGGAGGCGCGCACAGCCTCTATGTGTGTCGGCGTGAGCGCGTCAATTACGGCGGTGGGCGATGATTTCACATACGCCAGCAGAGCTTCCGCGTCGGTGACCTGGAGCCTGTCGGGGTACTCGTCGGACCGAACGTGTTTAAAGACTTCGGCAAGCTGATCGCTGCCGTTTTGCAGTGTGAAGCCACGCACGACTTCGTATACGCGATCGTGGATGTCGGGGATGTAGGGCAACAGTAAGTCCCATATCTCCACCATGTGATCCTCTCCAACCGTGGTGGCATACAGATAGCCACCCGGTTTTAGGACGCGCCGGATCTCCAGGAGCGCCCGTCGCCGATCTGGGACGTGGTAGAGCATATGGTTCGCCACGACACTGTCGAAGTAAGCGTCCGGAAATGGGACGGATTGTGCATCCGCCACAGCAAAATCGCAGTGCATCTCCTCCTCTGCGACAGTTTCACGTGCGCGGGCAACCATCCCCGTAGAGAAGTCTGTCAAGATGACCCGCCAGCCGGATGAGAGCCGCTGCCGGTTTGCAGTCCACAGGCTTCCCGGTCCACATCCCAGCTCCAGGATCCGGGCTTTGTCGGCGAAGGTGAAGTGGTCAGAGACCCAATTCGACCAACCATAGGGGTTGGTGCTGAACCGTTCGTGAAGCCCCATTCGCACGTTCAGGTTGCGGTCGTCCTGGTACTGAACCTTTATGCTGTCTCTCTGTCTGTCCAAGGTCACATCCACCCCGTATGAGTGCGGGTCTTGTTCTGTTCGACAATCGTGGTGAGGACCTCACCCGCATCGACTTCAAGCATCTCGCAGAGCCCAAGGCACAAGACCATTAGATCGCCCACGGCGTCGACGATTTCCTCCTTGTGATTGATGGTGACGGCCGGTTGTTTGTTGCTGTTTTTATATGCGTGGGCCAGTTCGCCCAACTCCTCGACCATCAGCACGATTTCTTTGCCGACATCGGTGACGTTGAAGTTGCGGGCCACTTTATTGCGATAAATTTCTCGCTGTAGCTGGCTTAGATCTATCATGCTTTATTCCTCGTTTACATCCAGTCGGGGATCCAGGAGCTTGCTGGGCGCGCTCTCCGGCGTGTGATGATCGAGATGGTCGAAGACGGCATCCACGGTGTCCGCAACATAATACATGGCCTGCCAGGGCTTCGCAAACTGCTCGCGATAGAAGTGCTCGAAAAGCGCGACCAGGGGAGCGTAGAAGCCGGCGACGTTGTAGATGATGATAGGTTTTGTATGCAGGCCAAGCTGTCGCAGCGTCAGAACTTCCGTGATCTCCTCAAGGGTACCGAAGCCTCCGGGGAGAGTGACGAAGGCGTCGGCGCGGGCCTCCATCACGGCCTTTCGTTCGCGCATGTCGCGGGTGATAATGAACTCATCCGCTTCCTTAAATGTGATTCGCATCTCTTCTATCGCTTCCGGCATTACACCGATGACATGTCCCGCTCCTTGCTTGACTGCCCGCGCAAGGGCACCCATCAGGCCCACATCGGCACCCCCATAGACCAATGTGTCGCCCCGTTCCGCTATGCGCTTGCCCAAAGCCCGTGCCGCTTCAAAGTAGAGCGGTGCCACTGCGTTACTGGATGCGCAATAGACGCAGATGTTCATAGCTTTCACTCCAATTCCAGGCAGGCCTCAGCAGCCAGCCAGAAGAGTTTCTCGCGAACCGTAGCGCGCTGATCCGGACTGCGTGTATCCCAGGTATCGCTGCTGACGTCGTCGCCACCGTAGAGAATCTGTCCGAAGGTGACCTCGCGGAACTCGGCGACCGCAAAGAAGGCTGCTGCCTCCATATCCACAGTGAGGCATCCTTCGTCGCGGCGCAGTGCTACCTTCTTGGGAGTCTCTCTATAGAAGGCGTCGGTAGTCCATGTCTTGCCGGTGACGTATGGGACTTCACTGCGATCCAGAACGAGACGTATCGCCCGGACGGCCTCCGCCGAGGCATGTACCTCGCGAGCGGGTGGTAGATAGTGATACGATGTGCCCTCGTCGCGCACCGCTGTGATCGGAACGACGAGATGGCCCGCCGCGATCTCACGCTTGAGGACGCCGGATGATCCGCAGGCAATAAAGGCGCGACAGCCCTTCGCGATGACCTCTTCGAGGAGGGCCGCGGCAAGAGGTGCGCCAACACCCGGATGGAAGACCGTAAGCCGCTCGCCTGCGATTTCGAGTTCATAGAAGGGGTGCTCACCGATCTCGGACTTCGACGCGGCGACCTTTCGTAGACGGCCTTCTTCAATCAGGAAGTCTAGCACTTCCTGGAAGAAGCAGATAACGCATTACTCGGCGATCTCTTCACGCTTGATCTGCTCGCCGGGTTCGATGACCGCTTTGCGTGTCGGGTCATATTCGAGAATTGGATAGGCTTGTTGCATAGGTCTCCTTTGATCAATGGATTTTCTGCACCTCTCTACCTTTATGGTATGCGCACTTTTGCATGCGTCAACCTCGTAAGGCCAAGCAACCATTGACTTAACCTGAAGAAAAGGTATGCTGCTTCGATATGCTCTGGGGTTACATCCAATCCTTTATCACGATCTTTCTTGGCATCTTTATAGAAGCCGTGCCCTTTCTACTTGCCGGCGCGGTAGTATCGGGCTTGATCTCCGAGTATGTGACGCCGACGTGGTTGCAGCGTGTGGCGCCCCGAAGGCCCTTGGGAGCAGCCATGTCTGGTGTGGCTTTGGGTATGGCTTTCCCGGTGTGTGAGTGCGGCGTTGTGCCGGTAACCCGACGACTTTACAAGAAGGGCTTGCCGGTGAGTACTGGTGTGGCCTTCTTGCTCGGCGCTCCGGTGCTCAATCCGATCGTCATCGTCAGTACCCTATCGGCCTATGGCTGGTCTCCGATGTTCTGGGGACGTATGGGGGCAGCCTTTATCATTGCGCTGATCGTGGGAGCGCTATTTCATCTGGCGGAACCGGCAATGATGTTGCAAGCCGATTCAGATCCACATCACGAGGTTGTGTCTGCGCCCACTGCCTCGTTCTCGACGGTGATCGCTCCCTCAACCGGTCGCCGTCGATTCTGGCTCGCAATGGCGTCGGCGGGTGATGAATTCCTGGAAATGGCCCAGTTTCTTGCCATTGGATGTTTCCTCGCCGCAGGCATGCAGGTGTTGATTCCCCAGTCCGCTCTGATGGTTTGGGGTAATCATCCGGTATATTCGGTGGTTGCGATGATGACGCTGGCGTTTGTCCTGTCGATCTGTTCTACGGTCGATGCATTTGTGTCGTTGGCTTTCGTCACTACGTTTATGCCCGGAGCTGTGTTCGCCTTTCTAGTCTTTGGACCCATGGTGGATATCAAGAACTTGGTGCTTTTTCGGCAGGTGTATCGGCCGCGAGCGGTGGCCTACCTCATTGTGTTGCCGCTGTTGTTCACCGCAGTCTTTGCTATTGCACATAATGTCTGGGGAGGGTAGATGGCCAAACGTCTCAAGCCGCTGCTCTTATTGAGTCTGGCGCTGTTCCTGTACGCGCGCCTCTCCGATGGCACCATTCTGTTCTACATTAACCATCGTTTCGTCTGGTTGATTTGGGTCGCCGTTGTGGTATTGGGCATTGTGATCGTAAGTTACCGCGTCACCAGGCACCTGCCATCGGGCAACCCCCCGGAGCATGGACACGGGCTGAGGTGGTACACGGTGGGTATTCTGTTGCTGCCGGTGTTATTGGGCTTGCTGGTACCGGCACAACCCTTAGGCACGACCGCTCTCGCAAATCGCGAGCTCAACGTTGCACTGCAAACGGCACTGACTGTCTCGTCACGTACTATTCGGCAGGCTGTCGAGCAGCGGGATCCAACCCTGTTGGATTGGGTGGGCGCGTTTCAGCAGGAGTCTGATCTGAGTGCGTTCGTCGGCGAGACAACTGAGCTTACGGGCTTTGTGTATCGGCAGGATGGTCTTCCTCCAGATACATGGCTCCTTAGCCGTTTTGTGGTTACCTGTTGTGTTGCCGATGCGATCGCAGTTGGATTGGCTGTACGTGCCCCGGACCTCGTTCCGCCGGAAAACGACCAATGGGTGGAGGTCCGCGGGCAGTTCGATGTCGAGATCCGGGATGGGAAACAGGTTGCCGTGCTGGTCGCGGACTCTGTCACGTATATTGGGCAGCCTCAGCAGCCCTATCTTTATCCGCGTTAACTATGACCCGGTTCGACCGAACAGCAGCGGCGGTCATTGCCGCGTTGAGCGTGCTCCTGTTGAGCATTGTCCTCTGGGAAACTTGGAGACCCCGGGATGCGCCGCGCTCAGCCGTAACTCTTCTCTATCTTTTCGCAACGCCCTCAGGGGAAACCGAGGTCTGGGAGTTGGACTGGGCGACGAGCGAGACCCGACACGTGGGCCGGCTCCCTGGGTGGGTGTTGAACCACGCCCTGCTTGTGGACGAGGCGCGCGTCGTCTATCCTGTTGAACGTGCCGACGGCGGTCACGATCTGTGGGTGGTGGATATTTCAGCCAGACGTGAGCAGCGCTGGTTGGCGTGTGCTCCAGACGACTGCCTCGCCCCGGCACTCTCGCCTGATGGTCGCGGCCTCGTCTACACACGAATTATCGGGGGCGTGCCGCAACTCTGGTGGGCACAGCACGGGTCCACCGACACCACTCCCCTATTCCAGGATGCCGTATCTACCGGGCATTATGCGGCCTGGTCGCCGGATGGCACAGCCCTGGCCTATGTAGAACCGGGAGGGCAGTTGTGCATTATAGAGTTCGATGGATCGAGGGAGATGCTCTGCGTCGCAGCGTTGATGGAGGCGACGCCCCTCTGGTCACCGGATGGGTTGGCGCTGTTGGTCACCGATATGCGTTTGGAGGCGGGCTTTGCAAATCACATCTGGCGCGTCGACGTGACCTCGGGTAAGTTTGTGGATCTGAGCAACACCTTTGGCGTTGAGGATGACGCTCCGGTCTGGTCGCCGGACGGTCAGTGGATCGCATTTCGTCGCAAAGCCGCCGGCACGGCAATGGGTAAGCAAATCTGGCTGATGCGATCCGATGGCAGCGACGTGCGTGCCGTGACGACAGACGTATCATCTCACTACGGACCCCCCGTCTGGATGCCGGACGGGGAAACACTCCTGGCCGCACGCTATCAAGCGGACGAGCGTGGCATTTGGGCCATTTCGACCGTGTCTGACCAGGCAGAGCTTGTCGTGCCTGATGGCTATCTTCCGCACATCCTGTGGAACGCAGCTCCCTAGTCCATGACAAACCAGGGTCTTCTGGGTCGCAAACTATACTTCACAAATCGCAAGGGAGAGGGGTGCCGTGACTAAGTACCATCTGCATAAAGTTGAGGGTGAGATTACCGACTCTAAGGCCATCGAGGCGATTTTGCTAGAGGGCAAATATGCCACCCTCGCTATGTGCCGCGACCAAGAGCCTTATGTTGTAACTCTGAATTACGGTTACGATGGCGAGAGTCGCACGCTCTTCTTTCACAGCGCCACGGAGGGCCTGAAGCTAGAGTTCGTGCGGGCGAATCCTTTAGTGTGCGGCACTGTGATTGTGGACGAAGGTTACGTTCACGGCAAGTGCACGCACGCCTACCGCTCTGTTGTATTCTGGGGTCAGATGGAAATACTGGAGGACGCAGCAGCGAAGCGGACAGGGCTCGAACGGATGATCGAGCATCTGGAGGCGGATGCCGCTACGGTAAGGAAGCGGCTGCTTTCAGATCCTGCCCGGTTGGGAAACGTCGAAGTGCTCAAACTCGTCATTGCCGAAATCACGGGCAAGGGTGGGCAGTAACATGGTATACTTGAGAGATGTGTTAGGTTAAGCTCGGTATTCTTGCACCCTTTGCTTGGTAGCGGGGTGCTGCCGGTCTCGGTGAAGGCGCTTTTCTGAGGGAGTTTGATAATCCTGCGATTGATCTGCTTGACTGGGATGCCGGGCAGTTAACTGGTGGAGGGAGCATAGATTGTGAACGAACGATACGATAATGAGGAAGAACTCGACCTGGATGATCTAGATTCGGAGGAGGTCGAACGAGACGAGGTGGATACTTCGGAGTCGGACGAACTTATCGACCAATTTCTCGCTGAGACCGGGGGTGGAGTAGTTCGGGAGCCCGGCGCGGAGGTCGAGGACTGGCGGGACATGCCCCTGCCCGAGGGACATAAGTCGGGCTTTGTGGCCCTCATCGGACGCCCCAATGTGGGCAAATCGACGTTGGTCAATGCTCTAGTCGGTCAGAAAGTGGCAATTGTGTCGGAGAAGCCGCAGACGACACGCAGTCGGGTGACGGGGATCCTCACCGCAGCTGATTACCAGTTGATCTTCACGGATACGCCCGGCATTCACCAAAAGCCATTGCACCGGTTGAATCAGCTGATGATCCAGGAAGCCGTTGCTGCAATTCCCGACGCTGATGCGATTTTGTTCGTGGTCGATGTGTCAGCGCGACCGCGGGACGAGGATAAGGGGATTGCCAAGATCTTGACCGAGAAAGCGAAAAGCATTCCGGTCACCTTTGTGCTCAATAAAATGGATCAGCTACCGTTGGAGATGGCCGAGTCGCGGATCGAGAGCTACTGGGAGCTCTTCCCTGCCTATGCCGACTCCATCCCGACGAGCGCATTGAATGGCACGAATGTCGATCTCCTACTCGAGCACATTCTCGTGCGTATGCCGGAGGGTCCACGGTACTATCCCGGCGACCAGATCACCGATCAAACCGAACACCAGATCGCGTCCGAGTTGATTCGCGAAGCGCTCTTTCATTATATGCACGAAGAGATTCCGCATTCCGCCGCCGTACTGATCGAAGACTATCAACAGCGTGATGATGGTATCTTCCACGTGAGCGCCCGTATTTGGGTGGATCGGGAGTCCCAGAAGCCGATGGTTATCGGCAAGCAGGGTAGACGGCTGAAGCAGATCGGCACAGCGGCGCGCCACGAGTTGGAGCGCTTTATCGGTGGCAAGGTTTATCTGGAACTTTGGGTCAAAGTCAAGCCCAAATGGCGCGACCAAACCGCGAGGCTGCGCGAACTGGGGTATTAAGCGCGTTCAACCGTGCCGGAGAATCTATGCCCATCGGATCGATCGTCAACGCCACCACCGTTATCGTCGGTAGTTTGCTCGGGATCCTCGTGCGGCAGCGGCTTCCGCTGCGCATCAAGGGGATCATCTTTCAGGCCGTCGGGCTTGCGACCCTTGTGCTCGGTATGCAGATGGCTTTGCAGACTGATGGAAACTTTCTGATTCTGATCTTCAGCCTGATCCTTGGCGGCATTCTGGGGGAACTTGTGCGGCTCGATGAACGGCTGGAGGCGTTCGGTGAGGCGTTGAAGGTCCGTGTCAAAATCAAGGATGCACGCTTCACAGAGGGCCTGGTGACGGCCTTCCTGATTTTCTGCGTGGGCTCGATGACCTTCGTCGGCGCCCTCAATGAGGGCTTGAACGGCGACCGTACCCTGATCCTGAGCAAGTCGATCCTCGACGGCTTCACGTCGATCGTCCTGGCCTCGGTCTATGGCATCGGCGTTATGATGTCTGCGTTGCCGCTCTTTCTGGTGCAGGCGAGCCTCACGCTTCTGGCGTCGCGGTTCCAGACTTTCTTCCCGGAGATTATCATCAGCCAACTCACGGCAGTGGGCGGCGTGCTAATCCTCGGGATCGGCCTAAACCTGCTGGAGATCAAGCTGATTAAGACGGTGAATCTGTTGCCCGCCTTGGCGGTTGTCGTGGTCTTGACCCTCATCTTCTTGATGGGCCCCCTCTAGAACAGAAAAAGGCCATTACATACCCATGTAATGGCCTATCTCAAAGTGGACCTGGTGGGGCTCGAACCCACGACCCCCACAATGCCATTGTGGTGCGCTCCCAACTGCGCTACAGGCCCATGTTACCTTATCTTTTATCTCTTCGGATCATTTCGATCCGTGATGGAGCTGAGGGGGCTCGAACCCCTGACCTCTACAGTGCGATTGTAGCGCTCTCCCAGCTGAGCTACAGCCCCTCAGCGCACAAGGGCGATTATACCATAACCCGTTTACATGACAAGGGTAGCCGCTGCAATGTATACGCCCGCAAAAGCGGATGCCCATAACGTTCGGGCCTTCCGAGGAGCAGCCTTCTGAAAGGCCCGAACGTCTTTACAGCGACTGCCGCTGTTATGCCCGGCCCGTCCGTGGGCCGTATTAGGAGACCGTATCGGTGACCGGGAGGGTGAGTTGACCCACTTCGGGAGCGTTGACAATTAGCTTGATGGTGTTTTCTCCTGGCTCTAGCTGACCCGGAACATAGATCTTCATGACC
>SLDA01000119.1 GCA_007125545.1 Thermoflexales bacterium
AGCATCACAGATCCCCGAAAGCGAAACTGCTGACGCGACGCACTCAGATACCAGCACAATGCGGCGCGCGGCGTCTCCCGCAGGTGGACGATCTTCCGGCTACGCGCATCGGTCACCACGTGCAGTTCGTCCGTCTCAGATCGAAACGCGCGGATCACGACCGTGCGGTTAGTCGGCGTGCCATCAGAATCCACGGTCGCCAACTGCCCAAATCGCACAGTTGGATCGCCATTGGAGGACGCCAGCGCCGCCGAAACCAAGCCCTGCCACCGGTCCACGGATGCCTCCACCATACTCCCCTCCTTTCATCAGCCTACCATCGTCCAAGTTTGTTTCATCCTGATGGACCCCTTTCGCGCCTGTCAAGGGCCTGCAGAACCGTAGACCCTCTCGCCGGAGAGTCAGTCCGGGGCGGTCGCCTGCAGCACGATGCCCATCTCGCGAAGCGTCCCCGCATGCAGCTCCGGCGTGGTACCGGACGCAACGCCCATGTAGGTTCCGGCGATATCAAGTTGCATCAGAGATTCGCGATAGGCAAGGAACTCGGCACCCGCACCCTCATCATTCGTGAGCGCCAGGTGCACCCAGATCGCGATGCCGGGATTCCCCGCTCGGATGGTGTCGATGTAGTCGGCGATGGCGCGCGCAAAGTCGGGACCTGGCGGGTACATAAACTGCATCTGCATGGGCCGGATGATCCACAGGTCACCCGGGCGAAGCACAGACGCGAGCTCCGAGATGAGCTCCCCATCGAGTGAGTAGCTATGGCCCCACTCCCAGTCTGACGCGACCAACGCCGTCGCGGGGCCATAGGCCAGGGTAACCTGCGATTCGGCCGCGACCTCGATCGCCTCCTCGAGGTATGCCTGCAACTGCGTGGTCTCGGTGATCGTGACGCCGCTGCCGGGCTGCCCGTAATCGCCATAGTCGGTCCACTCCGGCACGTAAATCGCCAGGTTGACTGGGGCCCCGCTGCCCCGGTGATTGCGCAGCTTACCGCGCAAGCGGTCGAGTACGCTCTCCGCCGGTCCCACCCACTCACAGGCTTCACCCAGCTCATCCCAGCTGATTCCGTGATGGAGAATATCGCTCGGGACGAGGACCCCGACCATACAGGCGTGCGGATACTGCTGCAGCGTAGCAACCGTGTAGGCCCAGGCGTGAACGCCCAGCGGATTGGTGTCGTAGGGAGTATAGCTGTCCTCTGCTGTCGTGGTAGGCGGCGCGTCAGGGGTATCGGAGAGGGGCGGCACCGGGTGCGGCGACGGGCTGGAGGTGACAGTGGGGGTGACGCTCAGGGGTGCGGCAGGCGTGTCTGCGCCATTCCCAGCCGGCGGGCCACAAGCCGTGAGCAGACCCATAGCCAGCGCCATCAATAAGGCACTGCAAAGAAGGCCCCGATTACTTCGTTTGATCTTCGTCACGATATCTCCTCTTACGTAGGATACCATTTCCGCAAGAACGCACCATCGAGTACGCTGAAGTGAGCCATACGCTCAATCCCATCAAGATGGGCCGCTATGGATCCAACACAGTTCACATCTCATTCTGGTCTCTGGCCAGAGTGGATAACTATGTCTGCGTACGGTGCGGGTATGTCGAGAGCTATATCGCCAGTCTGAGGAAGCTTCGGAAGATCAAGGAACGCTGGCCCCGGCTCAGATAGGCGCAGTACTGCCACGGCCCTTGTCCAGTACGACCAAAAGTTTGACACTCGCGCCTGCCGTGGTAAAATCATCACGTATCCGTCGCAAACTTGTCCCCGTGGCGCAATGGACAGCGCACTTGGCTTCGAACCAAGGGGTTGTGAGTTCGAGTCTCACCGGGGACTCTGGGGCAAGGGCCCGGTGTCAAAGCCGGGCCTTTTCAGGTGTGAATTTCCCTATTGCCCGATCACTGATTCGCAGTATCATGATCCTGCATCCGCTGCGGGTCTTCGCGGCTCATGCTTCGCACACCTATTTTGGAGGAGACAATGCTTCAGAATCTTGGTCCCATGGAATTACTGATCGTGTTGGTCCTGGCACTGCTCATCTTCGGCCCCGGACGCATCGGCAAAATCGGCAGCGAGCTCGGCAAAGGCATTGGCGGCTTCAAGAAAGAGATGGCAGCCAAGCGCGCCGATTCCGAGGAAGCTACCAAGAAGGCTGCGTAAAACCTGATCTTTGACTGTATGATCTGAGTCCAACCGCCGCGACTGAGACGACGCGGCGGCTGGGCCACTCGTGATCGCGCACTGCCCAAGGACGCGCGGTACACGCGAGCGTGTTCCGATCAACTCGGTGCGCCGGATCGTCGATTCCGAGGCACCCCGTATGTCTTACCGGAGACAGACATGGAGTTTTTGAACATCGGAGCTGGAGAGCTTCTGGTCATTGTGCTCTTGGCTCTCATTCTCTTCGGTCCGGAAGATATCGTCAAGATTATGCGGACCCTGGGCAAGTACACACGGTCCGCTCGCAAGATGTGGAATGAGTTCACCGCGACACTCGATCAGGAAGTGGGCGGTGACGGAGAGCTCGCCGAAGTCATTGGCGAGACGAAGAACGTGATGAACACCCTCAAGTCGTCCGTCAACGAGATCTCCACATCCGTTAGCTCAAATGTCGCTGCTGCTCAGCGCACGATCGAGACGGAAGCACGAGAGAGCGCGACGGCCGTCCAGGAGACGGCCCATGCGGCCGCGCAGGCCCTGACCGACGAGGTCACGGAAGCCCTGCCGGCGATATCCGAACCGCCCCTGGTCGATCAGGCTTATGCTGCCGTGAAAGCGGCCCAATCCACAGAGGAATCGGAGACCGTCGGATCTATGCCTCTCGCGACGGCCGCTGCGCCGGCGACTGCAGCTGCCGTACCCGCAGAAGACCCTACGCCGGGCGCGGACGCGACCGCGTCGGAATTGGAGGACGTCGTACCTGACGAAGCCCCGATTCTGGACACGGCCGTTACGCTGCCACAATCTGATATTGCCGTACCTGTCGAAGCACCCGCTCTGGAATCGGACACTGCCGCGCCGGCCTCTGAGGCCGCTCTGCGCGACGACCCGGCGCTGGACGCTGACCCCTCCCCACCGGCGTCGGAATCGGGAGAAGATCCCGAATCGGCTGAGAATGGATCCGATCCGCCTCCGGTCCGCCTCCCTTCCGGCCCACCGGACCCGGAGCTGACGGCCC
>SLDA01000508.1 GCA_007125545.1 Thermoflexales bacterium
GCGAGCACCCGCCGGCGTGTCTCCTCCGCGACATGCGGACGGTCCTTGACAACGCGCCACACAGTCTGATAGGAAACACTGGCCAGATCGGCAACGTCACGCAGCGTTGCTTGCTTCATGAAGGACTCCCGCATCGTATCTCCGAACTGTAGGATTGTGATCGTCACAGATTATAGCTGTGACACGTCACAGGTCAACAAGCGGATTATACCCAACTTATATGAACATGACAAGAGCAAGTTCATACAATTCCGCCAAAAAATGTCATACAATGCACCACCAGGGTTGAACTGAAGGCCCAGAACACGGTTAGCAGGGGCTCTACGACCTTCGTCCTAGCTAAGAGCGTGTAAAAGTGACTGTGACAAATCACACATCCGCCACGGTGACGCCATTGCGTTACGATGTTAAGGTGCACTCAAGCTCGAGATTTGGGATCGGACATCAACACGATCCAAAATGTGAGCCATGCAACAGACTGTAGCTCAAAACTCGAGACGCATCAGATATTCGCCGAAGCCGATGTCCATCTTCTCTACCGGCAGCTCCTCAACGCAGTAAGGATTCTCATAGTGCTTGAACCCGGTGATGGGCTGTTCCACACCGTCGCGTCGGAGCGGGTCGTCCCAGCCGAACTTCAGGGTCTCACCGCGCAGTGTGTCAAAAGTCACACTTAACTCCTCAACCTCAAAGGTCGTTTGGAGCACCCGGTTCTGGAATGCATCGAAGTCTCCATCGAGCGCCGCGCGTCCCATCTGGCAGGCCCAGACATTGCGCGTCCCATAGGAGCGCACCTCATGATAAGCGGACGGCCCGCGCTTGATCAGCGACAGCCCTTGCGAGGCACCCAAGGCCAGATAGCCCTCGCCCTTGCGGGCAAACGCCCAGTCGCCGCGAATCGCGTACTCATCGAAAGCGTAGGTCGGGAAGTAGGCATGGGTAAAGCCCATCCAGTCATTGTCCGGGAGTCTATAGAGCGCGAGCAGCACGTCTTTCCACTGCGCGACGCGCGGCAGCGTGTAGTTGCCGGCCCAGAAGTTCGGACGATGCGCGCCATCCTCACTCATCGTGGGAGGATGGTTCGTGAAAACAACTGCATCAGGTCCAAGGGTGGCCTGCCAGATATGCTGTTGATAGCCCTTCTGACCGGGCCGGTAGTCCTGCGCCGAGGCCAGCATATAATCAGGCGTCTTATAAGTCACCTTGTTGACCTCTTCTCCGGCAGCATCAATCACGTGGCGCTCGCGATTCCACATCTCATCAAAGAGAGTGGTGGCGATAGTGGCAATGATGGAGGGAAACTCGTACTCCGAGCACGCCATCGCGACCAAACCGCGCAGGTTCTGATTGAAGACCCCCTGGCCCCATGCCAGGCGGCAGATACCCGAGGTCGGCTCCAGCTGCCCGCTCTTAATCATCTGTGCATAGGTGCGGCCGTGAGTCGATCCAAAGACACCTTTGTAGCTGTTGACCGCCATAGTGAAGAGCATCTTGTCCATCACAACAGCCGCAAGTTCCATCATCTGCTCAGACTCGGCGAGGCCCACAAGGTGTGAAAGTGCCAGGAGATCCTCTTCGAAATAACAGTTGGAGTCCCATTCCCAGAAGCCGGTAGCGCCCCGCGTCTTCAGCCAGTCGAGGGCAAGCCGCTCACCTTTTTCACGGTGCCAGGCCCCGGTCTCGCCTGTATTGGAGAAAACCTCGTCGGGGTAGAGCTGCCCGGCCAGGATCTCACAGGTATGGAAAAGGATGCTATGGTTTTCTGTCGTGTAGCACATTGCATCCACGCCGGGCTCATCATGCCAATACTTGAAGTTCAGCACACAGTGCTTCAACGGCGTCTTCAGCACTTCGGGAAAATTGGGCGCATCCATATAGCGGTGCATCGCACCCAAGAGGCCGACCAGGTAGAAGTCGCTGCAGTCGCCACGCTCGTTAATCGACGCGATGGCCTTGAGGATCAGGTCGGAGTCGATCTCGTCCCAACGCTCGAGGTGGAACTTGGCAATCTCAGCATAGAGATTGTCCGACTGTTTCGCGGCGTACTCCAGCGCCTCGCGGGCACGTTTCTCGTACGTATCATAGGGCACCTCTGAATACGCGGTGTCAAGAATATGGAAGGGGATATCCCACTGGATACGAAGATTGTAGTCGTAATATTCCTGGGCAACCGGACGGAGGACAACACGGTAGGCACCCTGCCAGATACGTTGAGGATGGCCAATATCGGCCACCTCGCCGGGTTTCGCCTCTGTCTGTCCGCTGATATTGATCCGAGATCCCGGTCCCTGGATGCTGTAGTGATAGTTGAAATTGGTCTCAAGCTCCTCGGACCAGTGAAGATTCACTACCTGGCCGCGGTGGTTCGCAACGCCTTCAATGGAGGACTGCTCGAAGACGCGCTCCAACATCATATGACGCACGGTGCGTTCCGTCCCCGACGGCACTCGCACATCGACATCCTCGAGATCTACACCGGTGACCTTAAGGGCCATCACGTAGGGGCACTCCCGGGCAGCCACTGCCTCGAAGCGTATCAGGATTTGATTGTCATCTTCGCGCAAAGACGCAGGAAATGTGACGGTTGCGGGATCTTGATGATGGAAGTGCTCGTGGCGGTGGACGTGCTCGCCATTGATCCAGACATCTGCAGGGCCGTTGGTGGTCAATTCGAGGGTCACATCAGCGGCGTCGAATAGGCTAAGTTCCGTGTAGGCCCAAGCACGCAGGTAGGTCCATCTATGGCGGAAGAGCGAGAGATCCACGAAGTGGTCGTCCTGGCAACGGAAATAAGTCCAGCGAACTTCTTCACCGTCGACTTGTGCCGGCTGCCATTCGACAGGCTCACCTTCGATATCAGGCGTCCGGCTGTGCTTCTCCTGCACGATACGGAGTTTGCGCTCCGGTTCGCTCAGTGCATCTCCTGCCTCGACCTCAGCGGGGGTTTCAACAGGTCCTGCAACCAGCCAATTGTGAACGTAGCCATCCTGCAGCGTGTACTCTAAATACGGTGTCGCCATAATTCGGAAATCTCTCTCCTCGAGTGAATACCAGCGTGAAAACTCAGTTCCCAGACAAGATCGAGCCTGTCCTCCACGCCGAAAGCAGTGCTGGGTCACCGGCGAAAGGGCAGGCGTCGGATATGGAACGAACTGCGTAAGTCGCACTGTGCAGCCGGCAAAGCTATGGGTGCCTCAGCCGGCTAACCTACAGATCTAATCCTGGGACATTAACATCGCGATTCTACCCCATATCCGTAAAATCGCAAACCTCGACTAACAATGACAACCCCTAACTAACCGGCTGTCCGGAATGGCATCGTGACCTCGTCGATGCCGGCGCCCAGCATCTCGATTTCATCCGGACGATTGGTGCCCAAGCCGGCCTCTGCCGCCAGGTTCAGGTGATTCAGGCCCCGAATGAATGGCTGCCTCATCGCGGACATGGTAGGATCGAAGCCTTGGGCCACGGTAGCAACCGCATCCGTCGCCACCGGGTCCTTACCCGCAAACAGCACACCCGGCGCGATCGGCCCATAGGTATCCCTGATCCACGGGCCCTCACCGCCCTCGGTGGTCATGACACCATCGACGAGCGCGAAGTCTATGGGAAGTATTTTGTTCAAGTCCACAATGATGCGCGGCACACGCTCGCCTGCCGTCTCCTCTGTAGGACCGTGTAACTCCGACCTATGGCTGTGCTCCTCGCTCAAACGGTAGAAGCGTGCGGGTATGAGCCCGAAGTGGTTCTTAAGTGTGTGGGTGACGCCCGCGGTCCAGTGACACTTCATCTTTGCCACGGACATAAAGGCGTCGAACTCCATCAAAAGTGGATTAAAGATGTAGGTCTCATATAGGCCACTGCCACCACCCGGAACCGGTAGATGCACAAACTCGGTATAGGGCTCGGTGTCATTAAGATCGATCAGGGTAGCACCGGTGTCCCGGGCCACCTCGTCGTACCCCCACTCCGTATAGGAACCCCATTGATATACGGCCTCGACGATGTAGACATCCTTGGCGCCCGCGTCGCGCACCAGCTCGACGAGAGCGCGAACGACCTCGGGATGCGTCACAAAGGACTCCATTGGCGTGAGACCCGGAGGGCCATCATTGCCCAGGCCACCGGTCAGGTTGGTCTTGATCCCCACCCGGTCGCCCGACCGCACCACGTCGCCCAGACCACCCAGATCGTCCAGCATATCGCGGACGGCATTGTAGATGACATTGCGATCGTAAGTGTCGGCCTTGGCAATCGCGACCTTGCTCGAGAGCCCAGTCGCCGGCGGCGGTGTCCCGACAACGGTAGGGGTCCCTTGTTCAAGAACTGCTTCGGCTGCCGTCGGGGCAGCAGCGTTGGGGCCAACTTCGACGCCAGGCGGCCGGCCGGGCACGTTTCGTTGATTGGGCGTACAACTAGCGACTACAAAGCCGGCTGCAGCAGCGCCCGCAATTTCCAGAAAGCGCCGGCGCGACATACGCCGGGGCAGAGACGGGCTGTCCGGGGATTCTGGATCCGGTTTTGAAACCATGCACTTCCTCCGATATTCGAGTCAAATCGTCGCGCCACCATACTAGAGATAGGCACGAAACTGATGAGCGGTGGATCTATGCAGCATAATGGTAGGGTACCGCAATTTGCGGAAAAAGTAAGGATCAGTTTTCCTGGAGTGGTATGAGCGCTGTTAGAAGCGGCTCGCGCCAAACACCAGCATCGCGGTCATAGACGCCGAACCCGGCGCCGAATTCCCAATACGCCCAACTGAAACCACGCACCTCAGCTGCCTCACGAACCGTTGCGGTCCAGCGCGCCCGGGAGTCCATCTCCGCCGTGCTATATGCACCAAACTCTCCCAGCCAGAGGGGCACGCCTTGAGCCTCGCTCCAGGCCAGCGCCCGATCGAAGGCCCGGTCAATATCCTCCGCATTCGCAGGATTCTGGCTGCTGGGGTTCTGATTGTAGCGTAAGAACCAGAGGCGCACCCACTCGACCCTACTCGCAGCCTCAACCGGCTCAACGGCCTCCGCCGGTGGCCCCGGCCAGGTCACGCCCAACGTGCCGGTCTCAGGTCCCGTCCATTCCGCACCCTGATGCGTAAAGAGGAAGGGGTCATAGTAGTGGAAGGTCGCCACCAGGTTGGTTTCATTTTCGGGCAGGACCAAATGTGCCAGCCCTGTGATACCGCCCCACTCGGCGCTTCCGATCACCAGTGTGTGGTAATCGTCAATCGCGCGGATCGCCTCGGTGGTCCCAAGCAGGAGCGCATTCCACTTTGCAGGATCGAGGTTACCATGCGGCTCATTGAGGAGCTCAAAATACAAGGCATCCGGCTGGTTCACATAGCGCGTCGCGATCTGCTCCCAAATGGCCACAAAGCGATCCGCGTGGGCATCAGGGGCGTCGAACAGCTCGTCATAGTGATGCATGTTGATCACGACGTTGAGATTCTGATCCAGCGACTGTTCGATGACCCAGTCTACTCGTTCAAAGAAGGCTGCGTCAACGGTGTAGGGCGGATCCGCAAGAGCGTGCGCCGACCAACGGATCGGCACGCGCACTGTATCGAACCCGGCCTCGGCGATTAGCGGAAAGAACTCCGGCTGGATTACCATGCCCCACTCGCCCTCCCTGGGCGCCTCCAGAGCATTGCCCAGATTCACGCCGCGGCCCAGCCGCGCCGCCTGGGCGGCAGCATCCAATGGCACCCGCGGTCTAATCGGCGCACGACATCCCATCAGGGGTACAGCGACCAGCAGCACGACTATCAGCAACTTGTGAAAAGGCATATACTCTCCTCAGCAGGTCAAAAGCAGCGGACCCACCTAGACTATATAGTAAGTACTCAGGCGTACCACGGACGGTTCATCAGGACCTGTCACAATGACGGGTTGGCTGCTTCCACAGCCGGCTCGACCTGAAGTGGGACGACCTGCAAAACCTTCTCCTTGATGCCGGCGAGCGCCAGAATTGAGAGCATAAACATAGCGCCGTAGATAGTAAAGAGCACCACATAGCCGTGCGCATCCGCGATCGGTCCCCCAATGTACGCGCCGATCGCACCCGCGCCGGCTCCTGCCAGGTTGGAGATGCCCAGGAAATGCCCGGCTTGAGACCGGGGGACGATCTCGGTGCCCAACGCCCAGCTCGCCGAGTAGTAAATGCCCATCGCGGCCCCGATCAGACTGCCTCCGATATACATAGCCGGCATCGTCGGGACGATCAGGATTAGAAAGGTGCCGCCCGCGGCAAGCAGGGCGCTGACGACGACCAACAGCCGCTTGCCCACCAGATCGGCCAACCAACCGCTGGGGAGGGCAGTCAAGAGGATAAAAACGCCCACGAACAGCATGACTCTGGCAGCCGGCGCGGCAGCCAATTCGCCCGGAAACTCCACGAACCGTTCCTGGAGGAAATAGAGCATGAAGCCCGCCAAGCTGGTCGAAGCCACCATAAATGAAAGCCGGTTCATGACCCACCAGGTGAAGGAGCGATGCGCCCGCGCCTCTTCGCCCAGACCAATCGATATGCTGAGCCAGACTCCCGCACCCACGGCAATTGCCATCCCCACGATCCCAGCGATCACCATCAAGGACGTGGCTGCCAGCCCCTCCAGTCCGGCGATATTGTGCATCACGGCACGTGAAACCGCCCCCATCCCGAGGATTACGAGGGTGAACGCGGCGGTCATGGCTGCGAGGCGCACTAGCGGTTTCCAGTCGAAGCGCGTGGGCGTCGTAGCCAAGGGGACCTCCCGCGCCGCCATCGTCACGAGCGCACAGACAACCATCACGGCGATCAACGCCGCGAGTGCACCGGAGATATTGCCGGCAGCCACCATGCCGGCGACGACGAATGAGGCAAAGATGAGAGGTGCGGGAAGCTCCAGCAGCGCCTTGACGCCCGAGAAGCGTCCCCTTTGATCCTGCGGCACAAGATCAGGGATCAGACCCTGTGTAGCGGCGTGCGCCGTGTTCGAGGAGATCATCGATAGGATATAGAGGCCGAAAAGCACCCAATACCCAGTCATCCCCTCAAGCCGCGCGACGGCGGCGATACCCACGAGGACCAAGACCTCAAGCACCGTACCCACGGCGATGAAGGGGCGGCGGCGACCCCAACGCGACGTGTTGCGATCCGATAGCAGGCCCATCAACGCCTGCATCAGCAGCGCGACCATCAGCGCCCATAGGCGGATCTGGCCTATGTAGGTCCCCTTGACCGTCTCGCCCACGAAGCGCTGGACGAGGACCGGTAGAATTAAGGGGGTCAGCACTTGAGAGCGCGAGGTCAGCGCGAACCAGAAGATGTTGATGGTGATATAGTCATGCCAGCGGAGCTTTTGGGTCATAGGACACCTCGACACCTTTCAGTTTGGACTTCGTGGTTCTTTGACCTTTAACGGACTCGTGCTACCGTGGAGATGGCTCGATACTCGAGTTGAAGGCACGATTCACGCATCATATCACGCTCCAGAGATAGCTCAAATAGACCGAGCCACACCTTCGGATAAGTGCGGCCCAAGGGACAGAGAGGTAGGATGGCAGAGGACCTGACGATCAGGTATCCGCGCCGCCGTTTCGCGCGCAGCATCGTACGTGCGACGGGGCGCGTCCTCTTACCTCTGCTGACCCGGACAACCGTCACGCTCCGCGATAGCTTCCCTTCAGGCGGCCCGCTCCTGGTCGTCGGCAATCATATGGCGACGATGGAGGTCGTGCTGATGCTCGTCAATGCGCCCTGGCAGATTGAGATGCTCGGCGCTAGTGACATCGACCCGCCTCCCTGGATGCACGTCCTCACCCGGCTATATGGGTTTATTCCGGTCAATCGTGGCAATTTCGACCGGCCGGCGATGACGCAAGCTCTAGAAGTGCTCCGCCAGGGCGGCATCCTGGGCATCTTCCCGGAAGGTGGGGTTTGGGACCCGGGCGCGATGGAGGCCAAACGCGGCGTGGCTTGGCTCAGTTACTATAGCAACACACCGATCCTGCCCATCGGATTCGGTGGCGTTGAGGGTGCGATGAACAAGGTCTTCAAACTCAAGCGGCCCCGATTGACAATGGACGTGGGTAAACTCATACCGGCAGTGACCGTCCCCGCCGGCGTGTCACGGCGGCAAGGCTTGCAGCAGGCTGCAAACCGCATTCTGGATGAAGTCCAGGCCCTGATCCCTCAGGCATATCGTGCCCGGTACCCGGAGATTACCGAGGAGCACTTCACGCTAAACCTGACGGTTCACGATGCGGAGGGAAGAGCAGTCCCGGTCCCGCAAGAACGCACAATCGTGCATGCCGATGCGCTTTGCAAGCTCTTGTACCGTCCCTGGATCCTCCACATCTTTGTCAAGGACCTGCGACTTCCCGCTCAAGCCCTCCAGCAGTTGAGCGACGACCCAACGCCAGAAGCCTTCGTTGAGGCGCTGGATCCTGTTTTGCACTATGTGAAGCAGGTGAACCCGGGATTCTTCCCCTATCGTTTCGGCCGTGAGTGGGGAATCGGGATGGAACGCGCCCTGGAGGAGTTAAGGGCTCTGGTAGGCTGGGTCGCGGCCAACGACTACCGCTTGCAGATCCGTCCGACCCGGCGCTACCGCGTTGCAGGACTGTCAGAGGAGGTTGTAGAAGTCGAACCGGCGCCGGAGCATGTCTGGTAGGGCGATATGAGGCGCGCCTTTACAGGTTCACCGGGTTCTCCGACAAGAATGCCCAGACATCGCGCTCGAATTGTTTGCCACCGGGCACATGGCCCTTCCCCTCATATAAAACCAATCGGGCATGTTGAAAGAGCGGACAGGACCTTGCCGTTTCGTTGTGGCAGCATTCGCGCAACTACGAGCGGCGGCATCCGTATATAGGATACGTTTCACGGGTAGGACAGTGTTTTTTGCCGGTGCCGCGAGCACCTTAGGGAAAAGGAGATCGAGATGAGTGAGGAAGTGACCCTGGTAGAAGTAGGTCCCGACAAGCCGGAGAGCATGAATGACGTCGTACAGAAGCTGAAAGCCGACCGGGATCTGTCAAATGTGGATATGAGCCGGTTGAATCTCGCCGGTATGGTATTTGGAGGCGCCAAGATGCAACATGCCAATCTGGTGAGCGCCGACGTGAGCGGTGGCGTTCTTGCCGGCATCGACGCCGAGGGCACAGACTTCTCGCACGCCAACCTTAGTGGCGCGAAGGTGGTGGGAGCCAACTTGGCAAACACTATTTTCAAGCATGTCCAGCTAGTTGGCGCCAAGATCGCGGGCGTCAATCTGAACAAGGCCGATCTGTCCAACGCCGACCTCACCGATGCTCGCATTATGGGAACAAACCTGAGCGCCGCAGTTGTCAAAAACGCCAACCTGACCGCGGCCAAGCTAATGGGCTGCGATCTGCATGATGCGGACTTCACATCTACCGATCTCACTGCGTCTACCCTGAAGCATATCGATGTCACCGGCGCGGACTTCACTGGTGCAGACACGACCGGTGCACGGTCCGGCGGCGTCGATTGGTCCCGCGCCAGGGTGGCTCCGGTGCCACTCCCCGAGGAGATGCCGGTGGTGCCGGTCTGGGTACCCCCTGCCATCGCGGGCACGGTCGTCATATTCCTGATCATCGTGCTACTCAGGAAGAAGTCGAAGAGGGCTTAGTTAACCTTCCCAAGGCGAGCGTCCCGGTGCGCGACACCGGGACGCTCGCGTCCGCCTCCAACGCACACTCGGATCCGGTGATATGGACTACCTCGATCCCTTCCTGCTATTGGACGACTTCAGATCGGACGATTCGATCTAACAGATCCAGTGCCCGCGGGCACACAGCTTTCGCTTACGTGTGAGACTGTTCTGCAATGCCTAGCGCCTGGTCTCCAGCTTTTCGCGCAGCTGCTGTAGGACGGTCTGGGGTTTGGCACGCCCCCGGGTTTTACGCATCACCTGGCCCATGAACCATTGGAGCACGGATTCCTTTCCGTCGAGATAGGCGGCGACCTGGTCTGGATTCTCGTCCAGGACTTCATCCGCAAAGTGGGCGAGCTGATCCTCATCGGAGATTTGGATCAACCCCTTCTCTTTCACAATCTCCTCTGGCGACTTGCCGGTCTCGAACATCGCCGTGAGGACGTCTTTGGCGCCGGTCTGGTTTAGCGTGCCGGCGTCGAGCAGCGTCACCAGTTTGGCAATGGCCTCAGGAGCGACCCGGACCTCGTCGATGCCGATCCCCTCCTGGTTCATCAGGTAGGCAAGCTGCCCCACGATCAACTTGCTGACCTCGACAGGCCGGCCCGCATACGCCGCCGCCGCGCGCTCAAAGTAGCCGGCGAGCGCCCGCTCCGAGACGAGGATGCGGGCGTCGTTCTCCGGGAGGCCATACGCCTCGACAAAACGCGCATACTTGGCGTCCGGAAGCTCAGGAAGCGTCGCCCGCACCTCCTCCACCCATGCCTCATCGATGAGCAGTGGGGGCAGATCCGGCTCGGGAAAGTAACGGTAGTCGTGCGCCTGCTCTTTGCTCCGCTGCGAGTAAGTCACACCGCGGTTCTCATCCCACCCCAGCGTCTCCTGGACGATGGTCTGACCAGCCTCGACCGCCTGAATCTGCCGGGTGATCTCATATTCCGCGGCACGCACGAGGGCGCGGAAACTGTTGAGATTCTTGACTTCCGTGCGGGTACCCAGCATTTTGCTACCACGCGGACGGATAGAGATGTTGGCTTCGAAGCGCAAGACCCCTTTTTCCATATCACCGGAGTTGACGCCCAGGTAGCGCAGGATTTCGCGAATCTTCATCGCGTATGCGTGCGCCGCCGCGACTGAGTGCATATCGGGCTCCGACACAATTTCGAGCAGTGGGACGCCGGAGCGGTTAAAGTCGATGAGCGTATAGGCATCGACACCGTCCTCATGCGCCGGAACATGGTAGCTCTTGGCCGTGTCCTCCTCCATGTGCGCGCGATGAATCCCCACCCGCACCGTCTCACCCGTGTCGGTTAAGACCTCAACCCATCCGTGCGTCGCCAGGGGATGGTCAAATTGAGAGATCTGGTAACCCTTGGGCAGGTCGGGATAGAAGTAGTTCTTGCGCGCAAAACTGGTGAAGGCGTTGATCTGGCAATTGAGCGCCAGCCCCACCCGCATCGCCTGCTCCATGGCGTGCTGATTTACAACCGGCATGGCACCGGGCAGACCCGTGCACACCGGGCAGATCGCGGTATTCGGCTCTGTCACCGTCGTATCCACCACGGCGCAGCCACAGAACATCTTCGACGCTGTGCGCAATTCGGCATGAATCTCCATTCCGATGACCGTTTCGTACTTGGTCGTATCCATCTCGCTATGTCCCTTTCTCGATCGTGGGTCGGGCTGTGTGCCATTCGGTCGTCGCTTGATAAGCGGCGCCCACGCGGAAGGCCAACGGCTCGCCCAAGGGCGGAGCCAAGATCTGCATCCCGACAGGCAAGCCCGCCGCGAAACCACAAGGCAACGCCAGCGCACAGACGCCCCCGGGGTTAGCGGCAACGACGTGGATGTCTGACAGGTACATACGCAGCGGATCATCGACCTTTTCGCCAATCTTGAACGCCGTGGTCGGCGAGACGGGAGCCACGAGGGCATCCACTTGCTTGAACGCATTCGCGAAATCCTGGCGTAGGAGCGTTCGCACGCGCTGCGCTTGCAGATAGTAGGCGTCGTAATAACCGGATGACAGCGCAAAAGTACCCAGCATGATTCGCCGCTTCACTTCGTCACCGAAGCCCCGCTCGCGCGTTTGCAGATAGCGCTCGATGATATCCACGCCCTCAGGCGGATAGGAGAGGCCGAAGCGGACGCCGTCGAAGCGGGCCAGGTTCGAGCTCGCTTCCGC
>SLDA01000380.1 GCA_007125545.1 Thermoflexales bacterium
AACACGTTGACGGCGGAGTTGACGAGCGTGACGATCAAGACCTCCTGATGATGCTCGTCCCTGCCGTCCTGGTGCAGGTTCCCCTCAGCCACCAACTTGGCCGCCAACCGCGACAGGATCCAGGTCTTCCCACTACCGGGCACGGCGGATACGCCCGTCTTGCCGCTCGCATAGTCGAGCACGGCCTGCTGCTTGGGGCGAGGAATGAAGACCTCTTGCGGAGAATCTTCCGCTACCGGTAGCTGGCTCAGAGTTCGACCTCCGTGCGCACGGTGCCGGCACGGTCGTGCTTCGCCAGAAGCTTGACCGTCCCGCCCTGCGGCGCCTTGACCACCCATTCAACCTTAAGCCGATCGGTGGTCTCGTCGTCGGCACTCATAAACGCATGTTTATAGGCGCGTCCTTCTAGTTGTCCTAACTCCTCGCGCAGCTTCCCCGTCTCCAATGAAGCGCCCTCGGGCAGCTCGATTTCGCAGACCACGCCCCGGACCAGCTTCCGCTCCAGTGCCTTCTTGGTGACGTAGGCCGGCAGCCATCCGGTATTATGCACGACCATGCGTACGTGATAGGTATCCGGGCTCAGTCGATTTGTGGTGACCTCGAAGAGCTCCAGCTTTGGCGAGATCAGAGCCGACCAAAGCAGCCACTGCGGAAAGCGCGCGATCTCCTTCTCCAGGAAAGCCTTTGGCGGATTCCTGAAGGCGAAGACGGCATCCCATCCGCCCAGCTCAACTTCACCCAGCTGTGGATGATCATAGGCATACCAGTCAATGTACCCCTTACCCTCTAGCACTTCGTCGCTCCACTTGAGCATCTTCAGGTCGTCCTCGACCGGGTGCTCGCGATACCAGTCGACGAACTTGTACTCCTCGATGCCGGCCTCGCGCTGCGGGCTCCAGATCTCGACCGTCCACGCGAAGGCGCCCATATGCTCGTAGAGCCAGGTGTCAAAGCCCCCGGTGATAATCTCTTTCGGATGATAGCGGAAGTCGTGATAGACCGATACATTCGGGTAACCCGTCAGTTCGGTGCCCTTCTCGCCAATCTTCTGGAAGGTCCACAAATCCTCCGCAGGGAACTCCTTGTCGTCACGGTCATCATAGGGTCGCAACAGCACCCCGCTGTAGGTGTGGAAGGCGATCCCGCTCGTGATATTCGGGTGATCGGCGATAAACTGCACCATCGCACGCACCTCCGCCTCCGACGCCGGATACGGACCGGCTCCCCGCTGCTCGTGCTCCTGTCGCCAATGCTCGGGGAAGTTGCGATTCAGATCAAGCCGCTCCTTCTTCGGCTGAATCTTCACCGTGACGCCGTCATAGTTATCGACTTTGCCTTCCGGCAGCAAGCGGTAATACTCGCCACCCGCCTCTGTCGGCTCGCGGCGCACCATCAGGCGCGGCTCCTCAGGCAGGATCTTCCAGGAGCCGTTCGGATCCCGCACGCGCATAGTCAACATACGCCCATCGCCATCGATATCCTCTACGACGAGCCCCTCCACCGGTTCCTCATCGTAGGGATAGGGCCGCGTGCTGGAGCGGATGTACTTGGGTTTCTCCGCAAGTGCCCATTCCGCGCCATCAGGATTCACGCGCGGCACGATGTAGAAGGTTCGAGTATCAAGGGCGCGAGTCACCTCAGGATCCTGCCCGTAGCCCGTTACCAGGATGTTAATGAAGTATAGACAAGCGGTCGATGGCGAGACCTCGGCAGCATGGATATTGCCATCGACCCAGACTGCAGGTTTGTCCCTGTCAGAGCCGGTCTCCGTATTCGTGACGGTTGCGACCCAAATGTCGCGTCCCTCATAGCTCTTGCCCATGCTCTCGACACGTACCAGGTTGGGGTGCGCCTCGGCGTAGGCATGAAGATGTTGGGTCAGATCGTCGTAGCGATAGAACGTATCGAAGCGAATAGCATCCATAGTTAGTTCTCCTGTGGACTCCACAATACTACAGTTTAGAGAAGCTTTAGTACCTGCTGAACTGCCCGCAACAGGGGCCCCTGCTGCTCGAATCCCTGTTCGGAGATCTCGCTCAGCCCAAGATAGATAGAGCTGCGGCAGCGCCGCAGAAGACCCATCACCAGCCGGTGCAGATTACGCTGCCGCAGCGCATACTCATCCGCGTCGGTCCACACTTTCCCCACCGGCCACTGGCGGCTCAAGACATAGGGATGTGTCAGCGGCTGATAGACACGGCCCCACCAATCCGCACTGCCCACGTCGAGCCAGAATTGAACATCGACAGGTTGGTTGCGCATCAGGAAGGTATGTGCTGAGGCAATGAGCACAGCATCCTCTTGGACCTCCCGCCACGGCTGGAGATATTGCGCCGCGATGACCCCCTGGCGGACCATCGACAGGTACTCCTGGCCCAACGGCTGGCCCGGAGATCCCTCGCCGGATCTCTCCGTGGAAGCCCAACGAAACTTCTGTACCGACTCAATCAACATCGCGGCAACCTGCCCACTGTCGACGTCCCGGTGAAACCCGTAACCGGGCTGGGATAGCACCTCACCGAAAAGACGGGCCAGAAAGTGATCCAGGGGCGCACGCTCTCCCTCAGCATAGTCCTGAAGCCAAGTGCGCAGTGCCTCATAGCGCTCGCCCAGCAGGAAGGTGATCCGCTGCTGCATATCCGGGTTGATCTCCTGGAAGGAGGTCAGCACGGGCTGACCCTCTCGCACACGAAAGACAATCTCTGCAAGAAGCTGCGCCCGGACCAGATCGAGTTCGGCAATGGCGTGTCTGAGAGCATAGGCTATGTCATAAGACGAGGGAGCAATACCCCAATCGGGATGCGCGAGCGCTGTGAGCGTCAGCAGCGTCTGAGAGGCGATCTCGCTTCGCAGGGGGCGTGAAGGGCGGTGCGATCTCACAGCTACCCCTTGCCGCTCGAGACGGTCGGAAAGCGAGAAGCTGAGCGCATCGCTCATGTGAGGAGCGAGCACCACGATCTCAGCGGGTGACATTCCCTCGTCCTGCACCAGAGACCGGATCTGGTCGGTCACCCAGTCCAGCATCTCGGGGTGAAAGCGAGACATCTCGAACTGGAGGACTTGGCGAATCTCAGCAGCCCTGCGCGAGGCAGCCTGCGCATCACGACCCGCATCCTCCTCTATACTCATGCTGACGCCGCTGAGCAACGGCGCCTCCGCAAAATCGGGAGCCGGTGCCAGGGGCACGAGGTCGCTGACGGGACTGGCCGGCGCCGCGCCTTCGCCATCCTCCGCACGTGCCGGCGGCAGCGGACGGAGAACGCGATCGAGCACCCGTCCCAGGGCCAAAATGGGCGCCGAGCCTTCATCGACGATCAGGGGCCGGGTGAACGTTACCGTCTCATCACAGAGATCCTGCAGATGCATAGCACTCTCGGGGTCGGCGCTCAAAAAACTGCGGTATCCCGCACCCTCATCTAATATCACGAGAGCGGAGTCAATATCCCCCAACCAGGTGTAGACAGTGTCGTGCGCAACTGGAGTGTCTTCCTCTGAATTATCGTAGATCAGATTGCGATAGGTCGTCGTCAAGTGCCGGCGGCACAGAGGAGCGTCCCAAAGATGCTCCGCAAAGATCGACATTTGCAGTGAGAAGTCCAGTAGGTTGTGCTCGAGACAATACCGCCGGAAGTCCAAGGCGCATCTCTGAGCCTCATCATAGGCGCGCGCCTGCGCGCTCTCGCCCATCCACGCACTCTTCAAGCGCTGCGCGATTTCGTCCGGCGGAAAGCCGATCGCGGCAGCCTTGCTAAGATTGCTCAGAATCTGCACGTAGAGTCGGTTCCGTTCGATCGTCACCGACTCGAAAAACCCATCCCGCTCGATATAGGGCTGGGCGACCAGGGCCATATAGTATTGTGCGGTCTCCAGCGTCAAGAAAGTCGGAGGTCTGTCCGGGTGCGCGAATCCAACGTCTTCCGCGACCATAGGCCAGAAGAGATCGACCATCCGGCGCGCCAATCCACTCAGCGTCGCAACGGTGACCACACTGCCCGCCACGCCGACTCGCTGCCGCAGTGCCTCATAATAGGGCTCGGCGAGCGTTCGCTGCGGCACCAAAACCAGAACGCTCCCCGCCGATACCCCGGCATCAAGCAGATGGTGCAGCCGGTTCACGCCCACCGTTGTCTTCCCGGTGCCCGCCACGCCATGGAGAAAGGTACGGGACCTGACAGGCGCCCGCACGACTTCCAGTTGAGGTGACGTTAGGTTGAGGTTCTGCATAATCGCCTGTATCGACGCAATCGCCGCGCTTTCTCGGCCTGAACGCCCAGCGGCATTCGTCCTACCCGCGAGTCCATTCCCATAATCATCAGTATAGAGCAGAGTCAGCCTGCCGCAACCGCCGGTATCCCAATCCAAAAGGTCCGCATCATAGGTGAGCCGAGGTCTGCACTTCAACCGACGTGGCATAGAGATCACAGGCCCCTGGGATTAGCACTACAAACTCTGCGCAGAAGTGAAGCACTCCTATACCTGCGCACGCCAATTGCCCTCCCTGCCAACCCAGGCTAGAATGATCCCACCTTGTGATTTGGCTAACCTATCGAAGGAAGGTGCTCGATGAAGAAAGAGACAATGACGCCGAAGGAACGCTGGCTTGCAGTGTTGGAGCGAGGCAGCCCCGACCGCGTGCCCATGGACTATTGGGGCACGCCCGAGACCACCCGAGCCCTCATGGCATATCTGCAGGTTGACACATCATTCGAGATGTACCAGAAATTGCACATCGATTGGCTCGTCACCGTGGGACCGGCCTACATAGGCCCGCCGATAGAGCCGGATATGGACATGTACGGATGCCGTCATAGGGATGTCGACTACGGTACTGGCGTCTACAGTGAGTGTGTCGAACACCCACTCGCCCAGTACGAGACGGTCGAAGAGATCGAGGCCCACTACACCTGGCCTACTGCGGACTGGTTCGACTATTCAGTGATACCCGCACAGGTTGCGGGCAAGGATGACTACCCCGTGCGCGGTGGCGGATCCGAGCCTTTCCTCACCTATTGCCATCTTCGCGGCTTGGAGCAGGCCTTTATGGACCTCGCCCTCAATCCCGACATTGTCCACTACTGCCTTGACCGGCTCTTCGACTTCTGCTACGAGAACACCACCCGCATCTACGAAGCAATCCCGGACCGCGTGAACATATCCTACGTCGCCGAGGATATGGGATCGCAGGAATCTCTGCTCTTCTCACCCCGGCAGATCAACACCTTCCTGATCCCCCGAATGAAACGTATGATAGACTTGGCGCACAGTGCAGGCGCCCACGTCTTCTTCCACAGCGACGGCGCTGTGCGGCGAATCATCCCCGATATGATCGCCGCCGGCATTGACGTCCTCAATCCCATCCAATGGCGCTGCCCCGGCATGGAGCGCGAAGGACTCAAACGCGACTTCGGAGATCAACTCATCTTCCACGGCGGCGTCGACAACCAGCAAACCCTCCCCTTCGGCACCATCGAGGACGTCCGGGCGGAGGTCATGGACAACATCGAGATCCTTGGTGCCGGCGGCGGATACATCCTGGCCCCGTGTCACAACATCCAGGCGCTCACGCCGCCCGAGAACATTGTGGAGATGTATAAAGCTGGGTTTGAGTACGGATGGTCGTGATCCGTATTATCCCCTGTCCACAGGACTTAATCGACGAAGCGGAGGCCCTGGTGCGGTCGGTGTTCGCCTATAGCCTGCCGTTTGTGTGGGCCAGCTTCCTCATCCTCAAACAACCTGATAGTTGGCCGGCGCGCCTGTTCAAGCGCGTCTCCGGCATCAAAGACATCCTGGCCTTTGACGTGGCCGTGGACGATGGCGTGCTGGGTACCACCGGGCTCTACCGCACTCGTAAAGACGCAGACGAGGCCGTCTGGGTCTTCTGGTTCTGCGTCGCACCAGAGGCCCGGGGGCAAGGGATGGGACAGGCACTGCTCGATCATACCTTTGCCCGTGCCCGGGAGTTCGGCTACGATACAGTCAGGCTCTACACATCGACCGATCCTAACGAAGCCATTGCGCAGCATCTCTACGAGAAGAACGGCCTTCGTGAGACCGGACGCAGATTTGCGTTATTCACTACCATCATCTACCGTGAGAAGGCGTTGGAGTAAGTCGACGGATATCGTCCATCCGGTCTTGACAGCCTTCTATCCGAAAGTCTTCGCCCTGATCAGGGAACTATGGGAAGCGCTGCCCGCATAGCCCGATCAGTAGCGGTCGGTGTCTCGCGCTTCGCCGAAGATAGACGACAGCTTCACGATGCCCTCGACCAGGAACAGAAGCACGGTGACCATCAGCCACAGGCCGATATCAGGCATCAGGTAAAGCCAAGTCACCCGCAGGGCGTGAGGCCCGACCGCGAGGAGCATCATCACAACCAGGACGGCGACCACTGCAGGCACCAGCAGGTGCTGCCAGGCGACGCTCAGGAGCTGCCGGCTCCTTGATTTATATTTGACGCGCTCCCGCCACCCGGAGAGCCGCGCGATCACGACGCCGTGCCGCGCCAGGTCGGCCAATACAACGCCTGTCACCAGCGCAGCGAGTAAGCCCACCGAAGGCCCTGGCACCGGTTCCCGACCGAGCACCACGTCGACAAGTCCATCGGCAAAGGGAACATACGTCAGCACCAGCGGCAGCAGTCCGTTCTGGTTAGTCAACACCGCAATGCCGATCTCTTCGTCCGGCACCAGAATCACATCGGTATAGAAGGTATCCACCGCGCCGTTATGGCGCACTAACCGCATCCCCTCCTGCTCCGTCACAACCCAGCCCAGCGCATAGTCGCTCGGTACTTCGGCCGGTGGCGTGTGCATCTCGACGACGGCGTCGGCCGAGAGCACAGCGATCTCACCATACCGGCCCTGGCGCACCTGCGCCATCAGGAAGTGAGCGAGATCTTCCGCAGTGGAGATGATGAAACCTGCAGGCAGGTCGTGTGTAAACAGCGGCTGCTGTCTCGGCACCGAAACGCCGAAAAAGAGATTGTGCCCCGTGGCCAGCCCCTCGACCCCTGCAGGCTCCTGGGGTGCCAAGCTGCGCACCATCTCCAGGGGCTCGAAGATGTGCTCGTGGACGTAAGCCGCATACGACTGGGCCGTGACCTCCTCAATGAGCACACCCAGGACGGTGTAGTTGGGATTGAAGTAATGGAAGCGCGTGCCCGGCGGCGCGACCGGATTGGCGGAGCGCAGGTCGCGCACAGCCGTCTCCATCGTCGTCCCTTCCGGATAGAGCGGCGGGGGGTACCCGGCGTTGGAGAGCCCGCTTGTCTGCTGCAGTAGATGGCGCACAGTGATCGCACAGGATACCTCGGGGTCGGCAACCGCAAACCACGGTAGATAGCGCTGCACCGGCGCGTCCAGCTCGATCACGCCCTCGTCGGCAAGCTGCATCACGGCCAGGGCTGTGACCGGCTTCGAGACAGACCCGATGTAAAAAGGCGTTTGGGGTGTCACCGGGCGGCCCTCTCCGGCCGAGCCAAAGCCCTCCAGATAGACGACGTCCTCTCCCCTGGTGACCACCACGGCGACCCCCGGAAGGCGATGGCGCCGCATTTGAGCCTCGACATAGGCCGTGATAGCATCCGAATCCACGACAGGCGACGCCGTTCGAGCCCGGACAGGCGCCGGCCCACCCAAGATCAACAACGCCAGCACAAAGCACGCCAGCCGCACGCACCGCACCCGTTTCACCTCACGCAGCTTCCCGATCAAAGACCTCCCCGAGCCAACCAAACGTCACTTGTTGCATCCTCGAGTGATTGTCCAACATGCAATGGTCATAGGAGCCATCTTCCTCCAGGGTGAAGATATGCATCTTCTTCTCCTGCGAGGCAATGCCCGCGTAGAACTCTTTGGTCTGCTTCAACATCTCTTCGCCCTCGCCGGAGCCTACGAGCGCCAGCGCCGGGCACGTAATCTTGTCAAGATCGTCAACGATGTTGAACTGCGCCCACGCGGCTTGGGCCTCTTCAGACGCCATCCAGTCATAGAGGGACATATCTGAATAACCCGCAGTCCACAGACCATACTCCATATAAGCCTTAACCAACGGCTTGCGGCTCAGTTTCACATCCACGGCCCATTCTAACATGAAGCCGGGAATCCGCCTGACAATCGGCCCCAGAAGCGCATCAGCGACGCGCGCATAGTCGATCATCGGATTATTGGCAATCACAGCCTTGACCCGCGGTTCGTGTATTGTGACCCTGGGGGCCACGTAGCCACCACCGCTGAAGCCCATCAACGCGATACGCTGATCGACGCCAGGCAAAGACTGCAAGTAGTCCAGGGCCGCCGCAAAGGGCTTCTCGTAGTCGGGCCGCTTGACCTGTTGCGGATCCGTATGCACTGCATTGCGGTGGCCGGGATAGGAGAATGTGAAAAAGTTATAGCCACGTTGAACTGCGGCCGGTCCGATGATGAAGAAATCCTCCTCGATCGTGTCGTCGTTGCCGCCCGCCACAAACAGCGTGGGGCGTAGCGTGTCACTCTCGTCAGGTCGCCAGAAATATCCGGGCAGTCGTGCGCCTTCAAAGGGGACTTCGATGGGCTGCACCGGCGGAGAGTAGAGTTGCGCAGCCCGCTGGAACGCGGCGACGCTGCTCTCCCAGAGTTCACGGTAGCGCGGATGTGCGGGAACACATCCATACTCCGCCGCCCGGTAGTAATTACACGCACGCTGGAAAGAGTCCCGAGCGCTCACCGTATCGCCGGCAGCGAGCGCCGCCTCTCCCTGCGCCATAACACGATCCGCCAGGGCCGCCCACTCAGCGGGCCAGCTCTCCGCGTCCTTCTCATCAATACGTTCTGCCACATAGAGACACTCTCCGATTTCAGCTGCCTTCACGTTCATATATGCCAACGTGCGCTGCAGCATCCAGTCAGCCTCGTGTTCATTAAGGACGCCTAAAGCGCGCGGGGCGCGTGCTGCTCCCAGGTCCTGTCGCTCAGTCATGATCTGTCACTCCTTCACTACATTAGCCAACCATGATACCTTCTGAACACAGCGTCTTGCATTCATCGGCGGCGATGTTGAGCTTGTGACGGGGAGGAAGCTGCGAGACGAAATCCAGTGAGGTACTGCCTTTTCCGTGGTCCGGGCACTGTCCAAGCTGCTCAATCGGAGCCTACCGCACAAGACCCTTAGCAACGATAGAGAAACGTTTGAGATGTGTTAGGAGAGCTCTGAACACACGATCGGGCCCAGCTCGTGCCTGATGGGAAGAGGAATGACCGGCTCGCGTGGGAGAGACTGTCTGCGCGCCCGTCTGCCGCGGTCCGGCGAAACCCATAGCGCGGGCAAAGGGCACCTTGCCCGCGCTATGGCAACCAGCATGGTGAGACTCTCCTGCTACAATTTCGCCACAGACACCGTCTGGTTCTCAGACTATCCTACGATTCCACAACAGGCGACCGCTTACGCCTCGTTGTGGTAGTAGAGGTCCCAGCCCAGGTAGGTTGTGAGCGCCTCGTTCAACACCTTGGCGACATGGCCGCGCGTGACGGCTGTGTGATGCTCGAACCCGTGCTTGCACATCAGGCTCAGCAGGCCCTGGAGATCGGCCACCCGCAGCACCGCCGATCCTCCCTGGATGTCCACGGGATCATCGGTGATCTCGCCCTCGCCAACGTAGGCCTTGATCGTGCCCATAGGATCGTCAGTGGAGACCCGGAAGAAGGTCATCGGACCCGGTGCGGCCTGCCCTTTGATCGCGCCGAAGCAGCTATCCGGGCCCAAGGTCGCTCCAAGAATATCCAGATTCGAGATCTCGACCTCGCCGTTGATGAAGCTCTTGGGATAATTGCTGCAGTGCGTGTTAATGCACATATTCCGGTCTTCGCCGTAATTGTTGTTCCAGTCCTGGAAGGCGGGGGGATTTCCGGACGCCAGCAACAGCGCGTACATCGAAACGGCCCCCATCACGTCTACCTCGCACGCGCTGGGCATCAGCTGCTCGCCCATCATCGCCATAGACAGACAGGTCGCGCAGCCGTAGTTCTTTTGAATCGAATCCCAGCACTCAACGGCGCTCGCATCACACTCATTCTCGTCCATCCATCGGTCGAGCGTCACCGAGAGCTTGGCCTGCTTGAGCACATTCTGCGAAGGGATGTAGTCAGGGATCTTGCCGTACTCGTGAATCGCGGCCAGCTTCTCCTGGACGTCCGGATCGTTGTCATGCAGCGACTGCGCTCCGAAGATGATCTCGGAGAGATCGACCGGAACTACCGTGATCCCTGCGGTCTGCAGCAGCTTCTCACTGAACCGCACCGTCTGGAATGCAGCGGGTCGGGCACCGATGGCCCCGATCCGCGCACCGCGCAGCCCATTTACCACCCGGCAGACGCTGGCGAAGAAGTCAAGATCCTGCACGAACTCCTCGCTGTCTATCGGGTAGGTGTGATACGTAGTGTTCGTGAAGGGGATATCGTATTGGTAGAGATTGTTGCACACCGACAGCTTGCCGCAGAAGGCATCCCGCCGCCCGGACACCGAGAGGTTGTCCAGATCGTCGTCACACGCCTGGACCAGCACGGGCACCTTGAGATCTGCCAGCTCGAGAGTCTGCACGATCCCCAACTCATCACCGAAGTTGGGCAGGACGATAATGATGCCGTCGATCTTGCTCGCATTCTCGCGGAAGAGGCCGGCCAACATCCTGGCGTGGTCTCGTGTCTCAATCGCGCCGGAGGGCGTCGCCTCAAAGGGCGTGATGACATAGTCATAGCCTTTGTCTTCGAGGATCTTCAAAAGTTTCTCACGCACCCCAACAGCCAACTCATTGTTGAAGAAACCACGCGTGCCGACGATCAGACCAAAACAGGTTCGCTTTTCCATAATGCGCATAGTTCACACTCCTTGAGTTAGTCCGGTATCAATTCTGAACGATCCCGCAAACTGAGCGCACTCAGCGCAGGGTCGGAGCCGCCAGCGTCAACACCCAGTCGCGCGGTTGGCCCTCTGCATCTTTGTCCACGGGTGCCGCCACGTCCAAGCCGGCGGGCGCCTGGTTCACCTGTCCCGAGTGCACCGTGCCGTTCCGGGGATCGTACCACTGTGCTGTGTAACCCGAGCTCGGCAGTGCCAACATAGCCCGACCCCCTGCCGGGAAGTAAACGGCAACCAGATCGTGGTCGTCGGACGCTAATACCAGGGGTGTATAGCCTTTCGCATAAGCCAGCTCCGGCTCGGCGAGCAGCTGCTGCGCGGGACGCAGCTTGTGGAAGGGCACCACCTCTGTAACGAACCGGTGTAGATGCTGGAAGTAACGCACGCCCTCCTGATCCCTCTCCAAGTCCATCACCGGCCCCCATGAGTTCTCAAAACCATTGCAGATGCCCATCCCGCAGAAGACGCCCCGCCAGGCGCCCCGGCGATTATGCTCGGCATCCAGGTAAGTGAAGGGGGGAAATGTCAACGGCAGATCGGCATTGCGCTCGTAACCGTACTCCACAAATACCGCAGAGCCGCTCCAATCGGCAAAGCTCTTACGGATCGCCTCCTCAATGCCGGCAGTCAGCCAGGCATCCTGCTCTCCGGTGGTTCCCCAGGCCTGGAACATCACGGCATCCACAGCGCCAGGGTCAAGCTTGAACCGCTGCGCGAAGGGTGGCATCTGGGGTGCATTGTGAACCGAGATCACGTGCCCGTGAGGAGAGAGGGATTTGAGCCAGCGGGCAATACGCATCGCCCACCTATCCTCCACCCCGGTATGCCGCGCGTTGCCATCCGGATAAAACTCATACTCGTTCATCAACGTCCAGAAGTAGACACTGGCGTAAGCGTCGTAACGGGCGACCAGGTAGCGCATCCACACCT
>SLDA01000291.1 GCA_007125545.1 Thermoflexales bacterium
AGATGATGAATAACAATCTTGAGACAAAGCCTTGGGATCCCGCCGAGCACCTCGAAACTGAAGAGGATATGGCGGCTTACCTGGAAGCCGCACTTGAGGACGGCGATACCGGCGTCGTTGTGGCCGCCTTGGGCGACATCGCCCGCGCCAAAGGTATGAGCCAGATTGCGCGCGAAGCGGGCCTGGGTCGCGAAAGCCTCTACAAGGCCCTTTCGCCGAGCGGCAATCCGGAGTTCGCCACGGTCCTCAAGGTCGTGCACGCGCTCGGCCTGAGATTCCACGTGGATGTCGTTCGGCCCTGACCTGGGTGTGGTGGCCGCTATCGGTGAACGAAGTTTGCGCAGGCGCCCGGTCGACACGGAGCGCCCCAAGGTCGGCATAGAATAACTCATGGCTATGGAGCTGGACACACTCATATGAAACTTCCCTACGTCATCGACAACCGCGAGCACACCCTCGCCAACGTCCTCGGCGCCTTGCTCCGGGACGACCCCGTCCACGCGCTGGACGGCGCCACCGCCTACTCCAACTTCCGCGCCTTCGACCTGCTCCGGGCCGGCCTGGAGTGGCGGGCGTCCCTGTGCCTGCTGCTGGTGCCGAGCCCGGCGGCTGGCCTTCGCCCAAGCCGGCTTGCATAACCATATCCCATCGGATACCATGCGGGTATGACTGATATGCGCACAAAGCCCTGGGATCCTGCCGAGCACCTCGAAACCGAGGAGGCTATGGTTGGCTGCCTGTCGGCCTGCGATTTGACGGGGATGGCGCCGACTTGACGCGGTCATGACAAGGAGCCGTCGATGAGCGAAGCAGAAGCTTCTGTTCTTGATACGTTGGTTGATATTATCGCCGCCACCGCCCAGCCCGACCGGATCATCCTCTTTGGGTCGCGGGCTACCGGGGGCGCACGACAGGACAGCGACTACGACTTCCTCGTCGTCGTGCCGGAGGTCGAGAATGAACGACACGTGTCGCGACGCATCTACCGGGCCCTGCTCGATCACCGCATCGATGCTGCCGTAGATATAATCGTCGTGGACCGGGACACACTGGCGCAGCACGGTGATACGCCTGGCATGATCTACCGCGAGGCGCTGACGGAAGGAGAGGTCGCATATGACAGGGCCGACGCCTGAGCTGTGGTTAAGGCGCGCCCGGAGCAACCTGGCACTCGCGCAGGTGGGACACGGTGCGGGCGTGATGCTGGAGGATCTCTGCTTCGAGGCACAGCAAGCGGCGGAGAAAGCGCTGAAGGCCCTACTGATCCATCTGGGTGGCGACTATCCCCGCACTCACGCTTTCACTGTGTTACTGACCAGACTCGAAGCCCATGTGCGGGTGCCCGACGCCGTGCGGGATGTTGTGGATCTGTCCGACTATGCGGTGCAGATGCGCTATCCCGGCGATTATTATCCGATCAGCGAAGAGGAATACCGACGAGCTGTGAATTTGGCAACGCGTACGGTGACGTGGGTCGAGGGGCAACTGCAATCTGGAGATAGGGAGTAGAGTTGAAACTCCCTTACGTCGTCGACAACCGCGAGCACACCCTCGCCAACGTCCTCAACGCTTTGCTCCGGGACGACCCCGTTCACGCGCTGGACGTCGCCACCGCCTACTTCAACGTCGGCGCCTTCGACCTGCTCCGCGAAGGGCTGGAGCGGCTGGCGTCGTTCCGCCTGCTGCTGGGCGCCGAGCCCGGCGGCGGGGAGGATCTGGGGCTCCGCCAGCGGATCTGCATCTGGTCTGTTTGGAGTATGTGTGGTCGTGACGGCGTGTGTTGGCGGGAAGCCGGTTCAGACCCAGTCGCCGCAGCAACGTGTGTTGGCCTAGCAATATGGGAGAGGACTATGACTGAGTTCGCTTTCGAGGCGGCAGCACCGGTTAACCGTGAGTACGATGCAAGACCTTAATCAAATTCGAAGCCCCAACCTCCTACCAGAAGGCTGGGATCCGGTGGCGGCGGGGCGCCGGGTGATGGCGGGCCTCGTCCGTGTCACGGCGCTGCACGTCAGGGGCGCCCATGATGCCGAGTTCGTGTGTGTGGGCGACCGCGCCTACATCGTCGAACACGACAACGATGTCCAGCCCGGACACGGCGCCGGTCACCACCAGTATTGTGTGCTCTCGGTCGTCGACTTGGACACGCTCGCCGTGGAAGAGGTGGTCCCGCTGGCCCGATCCGAACAGGCCTTCGCCAACGTCACCTTGCCCAAGGGCGAGTGCTTCGTGCCGCGCATCCTGCAGATCGGCGAGCGCACGCTGCGCTGCTACTTCGCCGGCCAGCCGCCGGGCCGTCAGGCACAGACCTGGTACCGTGACTTCGATCTGGTCAGCGCCAAGTTCGAGGCTGGCATCCACAAGGCGAAGCTGAAGACCGCGGCGGGGGTGTTCGATATGCAGCCGCGCTATTTCTATGCCGACGCAGTGGCGCAGGGGTTCACCAAGCCGGCACGCGACCACGGGCTCTATCTCTTCGATGCCTTCAAGTGCTTCGACGGCCAACGTTACGTCGCGCTCAACAACTTCCCCGGCAAGCAGAACGCGCTGGCCCGCGTGCTCGACGACGCGGCGACCTTCGAGGTGCTCGGGCACTACAACGAACCGCAATCAGAGCAACTCAGCGAATCGTCCGTCAACCGTCTCCCCGATGGCACGTGGATGGCCATCTGTCGCAACGACAGCGGCAACTATCATTTCACTACCAGTGGGGACGGCCGCATCTGGACGGAGGGCAGGGAGCTGGCCTGGGTCACGAATGGCGCCAATAGCAAGCCGACCTTTGACTGCTTCGGCGGTATCTACTACCTGGGCTGGCAGGAAGCCACGTCGATCGGAGGTGGGCGGCGCAGCGTCTTCAACCTGGATGTCTCCCGAGACGGTCAGAGGTGGGAGCGCAAGTACCGTTTCGAGAGCCCGGACTCCTTCCAGTATCCCACCTTCCACGAACACGCGGGCGCCATCTGGCTAACCGTCACCCAGGGCGAGAAAGGCAGCACCGACCGCATCCTCTTCGGGAAACTCGAAGACGGCCCGACAGGACGCTAGCCGGACGGCGCCAAAGCCTCCCGTTCCCAGCCCTGCCACGCGCGTTTGTAGAGGTAGCGGCGCCGATCCCGGAGTCCGGCTTCGGTCACCCGGCTCAGCCAGCGCGTCTCGACTTCCTGCGCCTGCTCCAAGCAGCGTGCGGCGAAGGCGCCGCGCGTCGCCGGATCGGCCGCAGCCAGCTCGACCGCCTCCTCGATCCACGCAGCCTCCACACCGTCCCGCTCCTCTTCGATTAGCGCGAGGCCTGCCGGGGCGTCGTGCAGGAGCTGCCGGTGGAGCCGTTCGTGGCGCCAGAAGAGGCTGTCCGGATCCGCGGTTCCACAGGGGCGGGCGCCCATATCCGGGAGCGGTACATCGTGCCAGAGCGGCTTGAAGAGGCTCGTACACGGCGCGGCGGTCCCGGTCAGGAAGTGGGTCGGATGGTCCGCATCGAGGTGCGAGACCATCGATCCCGTCGTCTGCGCGCCGCGTGCCGGGCCGTACCCGGCGTGGGCGCAGACCGTGGTGCCGATCAGGCCGCGATCGGGGTGCCAATCCCCAGCCTTGGCCTCGGCGCCGTGATCGCGCAACGCCGCCATCACCGTGGCCGGTGTGATCCGGCCCCGCTGCGCGTTCAGGAGCTCCAGCGTGCGCTTGCGCCGGTTGGCCGCATCACTGAAGGTCGAGTAGATGCGGTCGGAGTAGCACCCGGCGAAGCTGAAGTCGTCGCGCCCCTTGCACCAGCCCCGGTCGATCGCGTGTTGCACCAGATCGGGCGAGGCCAGGTCCCACGTGTCGGTGATCGAGAGCCGGTTGGAGATGGCATAGATGCCGTCGATACGCCGGGCCGCCCAATGCGGTCCGGCGGTCTCCAGCACCCACGCCTCAGCCGGATCGGCGATCAGGAAGCTGTTGTGGTAGAAGAGCTTGTTGCGAAAGCCGCAGTTGCCGCTCTGCCCGTGCTCTGCAAGCAGCGTCGTGATCACGTCGAGCGCCGCCTCGGCGGTCGCGCCGCGCTCCAGGCCGAGCCGCAACATATCCATGCCGATCAGGCCCTCGGCCTTGCCGTACGTGACCTTGGTGAAGACGGCCTCGTTGCCGATGACGACCCCGTGCTCATTCACGCCCATCTCGGCGCCCCAGATCCAGAAGGGTTTCGCCAGCAGCACGGCGTAGGTATGGGGCACCTGAGGAATCTCCATATAGGTGCAGCGCACCGTCGCGGTGCCCGTCGGGCCGTGGTCGGCCGCATCCACAAAGATGAGTTCGTGCGCTTCGTTGGGCTCGCGGTCCGAGTTCTTGCCGAAGAGCGTCACGCCGTCAGCCGTGACGCTGCCTGTTGCTACCATGGTGTCGCACATCGCAGTAACCTCCTTGGTTGAAAGCGAAGCCGGTTGAGCCCGACTCAGTTGCCTATGTATGCTGTGAGGCGCGACTCATTATAGCGCGATCTCCCCGGGACGAACACTTGTGGCGTGAGCATACCCAACGCGGAGGCGTGGCGAGGGAGGCGCCTTCCTTCCCCGTCCACCTCCTGACGCGAAGGCTCGGGAGCAGGGTTTGTTGGGGCGTTCCCCCGACTCCGCCGCGCCATCTAAGGTCAAGTGCGTGGGAGCCGGAGGGACTGCCTATTGCGCGTCGTGGCTCGCGTCGGTTGCGGCGGCCCGCTCGAGCCGTGATCGCTTCTTGATCCGGACAAAGTAGACTCCCCACCCTGCTGTCCAGGCCACCGACAGGGCCACGCCAAACCACCAGCCTCTACGCACGCCGGTCTCCAGAACTGCCTGCTGAGGGTTCCTCGGGTGATAGGAGACGGTCACTTCTCGCCCCGGCTGATAGGACAACAGCACATCTTCTGCCGCTTGTCGGTTGCTCCTCCTGATCGTGCGCATCGAGGATATCCGGTCGCTACGGTACGTCTGACCGGCAACAAGGTACTCGTAGGCCACGTTGACCTCGTGCACCGGCTCGCCCTCCGAGTTGTAGGTCGTCGACAGAGCAGATTCGGTCACTGTCCCCTGTGTTGTGGGCCACGTGCGACTGCTCGAATCGATCACGATCCGATAGCCGAATACCCCGACGCCAATCAGACCGGCGAAGGCGAGTAAGATCGTCCAGAACAGGTCGGCAAACTTCACACTACGGGTCTCTTGCTCCGTCACCATTGGATCAGCCCCTTTCTCGTGCGGCACGATGACTTCAAAACCGATGGGTTCCGGTATCCCGGCAAAGGTCCAGCGGAGCTGCGGCAGCAGCCCTTGCTCCGAGGCGCCTCACGTCGACATAATCTCCGCGATGATGGACTCGAGATCGCGTCCATAGGCACGGCGTTCGATCTCCGCCACCGTTGTCCGGTCGAGGCGCGTGCTGAGGTCGGCGTGCAGGGTCTGGGCCTTGCGGCGGACCTCGTCGAGCATCGATGGATGGTCCAGGACGGCACACAGCCACTCGAGCCCGCGGGCTGCATTGTGGTCGCTCGCGGCGAGGCGCGTCAGGCCCACGATGACCTCGATCAACACGGGCATATTGCCGCTCGCGTGCGTGATCGTCAACGCTTCGTGCAGTGCGGTCCGGGCATCGTCGAGCTTGCCGAGATGGTAATAGGCCTCGGCCAAGTTGTTGATCGTGTTGCCCAGTCCGGAGTTGATGTCGTACTCGCGATACACCCGGATACCTTCCAGAAAGCAGTCCCTGGCCCACGCATAGGCCTCTTGCGCCAGCGCGATACACCCCAGGTTGTTGAGGGCGACGGCCACCCCCCATTGGTCGCCAAGGTCCCGGCAGAGATCGAGGCTCTCCTGAGCATAGCGCTCCGCGGCCTCGCGATCACCCTGGAAGAAGGTGGCCTGGCAGAGCCCATTCAAGGCACTCGAGATGCCGACCCGGTACCTCATCTTCCGGCAGATCTGAAGCGACTCACGAAATCTCCGCTCTGCCTCGGCATGGTTGCCGACCGAGCAGGCCATCAACCCAAGGTTATTCAGTGATGCGGCGATACCGCGCAGATCACCAATCGCACGCCGAATCATCAGACTCTCGAGACCTGCGCGCTCGCCCCCCTCAAAGTCCCCAGTTCGTCGCAGCAGCAGGCAGAGGTTGCTCAAGACACTGGCGGTGCCCCACGCGTCGCCCGCCTGACGGTAGCGCGCCAAACTGTCATCGAATAGCGTGCGTGCCCGCTGATACCGTCCCTTTATCATCGCCATATACCCCAGACCATTCAGCGACAGCGCGATCTCTCCATGGCTCTGCGGCAGCGACTGCAGGATAGCGATGCTTTTCATATACAGAGTCTGTGCCCTATCGGTGAAGACCGTAAACTCGCAGCACCGGCCCTGCCGGGTCAGGGCGCGGGCGAGCAGTCGCCTTCCGGGGGAAGGATCGATCTCGTCCGTCAGCCGCGCCTCCAACACGTCCGCGATGTTGCCGAAGAGCACATCGCCCTCCTGGTACCAGTCGCGCAGCAGGTAGTAGAGATGCAGGGCCTCGATGCCTGTATCCAGGATCTCCATAGCCGGCTGAACGTGGCGCCCCTCCGACAGTCGCGCCAGCGCCCAGCGGAGTGCCTGACGGATGTTGTCGATCTCCAGTGCGATATCATGTTGCGCCCGGACCTGATCAGCAGACCTGAGCGCTGCCTCGCGGTCGCCGAGAAACCTAGCGTAGTAGCGGCTATGCTGCAGAGATAGGGTGTCAGCTTCTGCTGTGGCGTCGAGTTTTTCGGTGATGTACTGGTGTAGCAGCGGATGCAGATGATAGCGCCCCTGGCTATCTGTGTGCAGCAGCGAGGCGTGAGCGATCCGCGAGAGCAGGGCGGTAGAGGCCCCGACGACCTGAAAAGCGGCGCCGAGGTCAAAGCCGCCCTGGAAGACGGCAAGCCGAGCAAGGCAGGTGCGCTCGGCATCGGTGAGCAGCGTCCAGGAGTACTCAAAGGACGCACGCAGGCTGCGGTGCCGTGGATCGATATTGTGCAGAGTCGTCGCCAGCGCGTCGCTACTGATCGCTATGTCCCGTGCGATGTCCGCACATGAGTTGGTGTCTGCCGCGGCAGCCGCAAGCTCCAGACCCAGAGGGCTGCCGTCTACCAGGCGGCAGATCCGCACGACCTCGGGGAGGTCACGCGCGCCCAGCGCGAAGTGCCGGTTGGCGCGCTGCGCAGCGTGCAGGAAGAGTGTCACCGCGCTGTGCTGCTCCTTGACGAAATGCGCGGAGTCCGTTTCCGGGTACCTCAATCCCACCAGATGATAAACCCGCTCCTCGCGCAAGTTGAGTCGCCTCCGCGATGTCGCCAGCAGCCGGACGCGAGGAGCGTTGCGCAGGATGGCATCCACCAACGTGTCTGCGTCGGACAGGTGCTCCAGGTTATCCAGAAGCAGGAGCACGTCCTTATCGCGCAGATGGGCCAGGAGCTGCTGTCGCGGGGTGGTATGACCGACGAGTATCACACCCAACGCATCGGCCAACGCCAGCACAGCGGCGTCCACTTCCCGGGTGTCCGCCAGATGCACCGCGTAGACGCCGTGTTCCGCTGTGCCGACGTGGTCTGCTGCTACCTGCAACGCAAGCCGCGTCTTTCCGATCCCGCCGGGGCCCACCAGCGTCACAAGGCGCACGTCCGGATCAGCCAGGAGGTCGCACAGGTCAACCAGCTCTTTCTCGCGCCCGACAAAGGGTGTGGGCGCCGCGGGCAGGTTGTGGGGTGGGGGTGGCTCCACGTCGACGCCTGCTCGAATACGCGCGTACAATTGATAGGTGGTGCGCGAGGGTTCGACACCCAGCGTCTCGGCTAGCGTCCTCCGGCAAGACTCGTACTGCGCCAGCGCTGCACTGCGTTTCCCGGTCAGGGCCAGCACGCGCATCAGCTGGCGGTGCGCTTCCTCGCACCAAGGTTCGAGCTCTATTTGCTGCCAGGCATAGGTCTTCGCTTTGGCATAGTCTGTGCGCCGTTCATAGTGAGTCGCGAGGATTTCGCAGGCGGCCATAGCCTGTTGGCGTAGCCGATCCCGCTTGAGCAGGGCCCACTCCTCAAAAGGCGCCGCGTCCGGCAAGAAGAACTGATCAAGAAAGTCGCCCCTGTACAGGGCCGCGGCGCACTCCAAGCGCTCGAGGCAGCGACGACAAGCGCCGACGGCGCGGTGGGAGTGGCTGTCGCTCTCTGCCACGAGGGTCATAAAGGCTGCCACGTCCAGCCAGACATCGCCGTCGGCGCGGAGGCGGATCCGGTCTTGATCCACGAGGAGCAGGGGGGGTGAGTGTGCGTGCTGGTCTACTGCGCGCCGTATACGTGAGAGCGTCTGGCGGAGCGACTGCCGGGCCCGCGCTTGGGGCAGATCGGGCCAGAGGAGGCCCGCCAACGCATCGCGCCGGTGACTCCGGTCCGACTCCACTGCCAGATAGGCAAGCAGCGCGCGGGCTTTGTCCGTGGCAAAGTTGCTAACCTCTCTGCCGTCGACTATGGCCGTGAAGGTTCCGAATAGGTGTAGCGCGAAGTTGGCCATCCGTTCTCTCCGCCCACGATGCTGATCATCCCGGATGACAAGAAGCAGCCGGCCCGCCGAAGCCGCCCGGCTAACTCGGCTCTTCGTGCCCGAGATGCATATTGCGATCTGACAATGACCTGCAACATCATTATACAATGCTCTTTCGAAGCGAGCAACCCAACACGCCCTGCTTTGTGACGATTTTGTCACGCTGCACTGATAGAGTAGGGGCATACCTAGGAGATAAGCCCTATGAAGAGGCAGACCGGTTGGACCTTTCTGCTGCGGATTTGGCGGGGTGGGCCCGAGGACGCGGAATGGCGGGCCACACTTGAGAGCGCCTCCACCGGAAGACGGTACGGCTTTGCTGCCCTTGAGGATCTGTGTGCATGGATCCGGGCTGGGGCCGAGGGAGCGGAGGGGCAGGCAGCCCAACGTTCCACCGAAGAGCCCCCGCCCCAACCGCCCGATGAGGGCGCCGGTGACACCCCTGGCCCCCTGGAGGATCGGGGGAGTGCGCGCCGGTAGCGCACCTCGGGTGTCGCGCACTATCGCAGGCGTGCCTCTGACGTCGCGCTCTTTGGATGCTGAGCAGGCTCAGGAAGGGAGCTGTAGTATGCGCCGGGTTCTCCGCTTTACTGTCTGGCTGTTGATCATGGCGTTGCTGGGTGCCGGCCCGGCAAGCGCTCGTTCACATGCTCCGCCCGGCGACGGCATCCGGCACGAACCTGAAGCGGTCACGGCCCTCACATCCTCCTCCTTCGCCGAGACCCTGAGCGCCGGGGGCTGGCACACCTGTGGGCTGCGAAGCGACGGCACGGTCGCCTGCTGGGGAAACAACATCTCCGGACAGGCTGCGCCGCCGTTCGGAACCTTCCGTCAAGTCAGCGCTGGGGCGCAGCATGCTTGTGGCTTGCGGAGCAGCGGTACGCTCGACTGTTGGGGGTTCAACGCTTCCGGTCAGGCTACGCCGCCGGGCGGCACCTTCTTGGAGGTCAGTGCCGGGTATTGGCACACCTGTGGGTTGCGCAGCAACGGTACTGTGACGTGCTGGGGCTACGATGACGACGGACAGGCCACGCCGCCGCCCGGCGCCTTTCGTCAGGTCAGCGCCGGGCGCGGGCACACCTGCGGGCTGCGCAGCGACGGCACGGTCGCCTGTTGGGGGCTCAACGACCAGGGCCAGGCCACGCCACCGCCCGGCGCTTTTCACCAGGTCAGCGCCGGCTATGCGCACAGCTGTGGCATGCGCACCGACGGCACCCTCGTCTGCTGGGGGCAGGATAACTACGGTCAGGCCACGGCGCCCACCGGCATCTTCCGCCGAATCAGCGCCGGTGATTGGCACACCTGTGGCCTGCGAACCGGCGGCACGCTCACCTGCTGGGGGTTAGACGGCGATGGCCGAGCCACGCCGCCCCCCGGCATCTTCCATCAAGTCAGTGCCGGGGGCCGGCACACCTGTGGGCAGCGGAGCGATGGCGCGCTCGCGTGTTGGGGGCACAACGACGACGGACAGGCCACGCCGCCGAGCGGCGACTTTGGTCAGCGCCGGGTCAGCGCCGGAGGCTTGCACACCTGCAGCCTGCGGTCCGACGGCACGCTATCTTGCTGGGGGTGGGACCACTACGGCCAGGCTACGCCGCCGTCCGGCGCCTTTCACCAGGTGAGCGCCGGGGATAGACATACATGCGGCTTGAGGAGCATCACCAGCACGCTGGCCTGCTGGGGATCGGACGCCGCCGGCCAGGCCTCGCCGCCGATTGGGACTTATGTCCAGGTCAGTGCCGGGAACCTGCACACCTGCGCGCTGCGGAGCGACGGCACCATCGCCTGCTGGGGCTCTAACAGCGAGGGCCAGGCATCAGTGCCGATCGGCGCCTTTCGTCAGGTGAGCGCCGGGGGCTGGCATACTTGTGGCCTTCAGGGCAACGGCACGCTCCTCTGCTGGGGATCCGACACCTCCGGTCAGGCTTCGCCGCCGCCGGGTGACTTCCTCCAGGTCGGCGCCGGACAATGGCACACCTGCGGCCTGCGCACCGACGGCATGCTCACCTGCTGGGGGTTCGACGGCCATGGCCGAGCCACGCCGCCGTCCGGCACCTTTCTCCAGGTCAGTGCGGGTCAGGGCCACACCTGTGGGGTGCGGAGCGATGGCACGGTAGCCTGTTGGGGACACGACAGTCAGGGTCAGGCCACCCCACCGTCCGGCACCTTTGTCCAGGTCAGCGCGGGGAATGCGCACACCTGCGGGATGCAGGCCAACGGCACCTGGAACTGCTGGGGGAGTAACGCTTACGGCCAATTGGGCAGCCGGATCTATCTGCCGTGGGTGGTGCGCAACGATCGGTGAAACCTCCCCTGCAGAACAAGGTCGCTTTGAACGCCAAGTAGTTTCAGGAAAGGAGCTGTATTATGCGTAGGGTTCTCCGCTTTACCGTGTGGCTGTTGATCATTCTCCTGTTGAGTGCCGGCCTGGCAAGTGCTCAGTCACTTGCTCCGCCCGGCGCCACCGTCTGGGGCGAGCCCGCACCGAATGGGGTGGGACCGGACGCCCTGTTACAGACACTGCCGACTCAGTATATGACAGGCGCTCGAAGCGTGGCCCTCGGCGGCGGGTTCGTCTACTGGCAAATGGACTGCGTGGGGCAGGTAGATCGGGGACCGGTCTATATAAAACGACAGTCTGCGAACGACTGGAGGCTCCCGGTACAGACAGTGCTCGACATCGAGCACGCTGCCGACCATGCGCAATGCTTGAGCGTCACGCGCGTCAACGTCGCCGACGACGATGGCTATTTCTACGTCGCCACGCCCCGCCTTGAAGCGCGCCTAACCCACGATCCGACGGTGGCGATCCACCTCGCCAACGGTGTTAACCATGACTCGGCCATTCTGGCCACCGATGATAGCTTCGTCTACTACAACCGTCACGACGGTAGTGGCATCTACCGCGCAGGCAAGACTGCCTTCGGTGGCACAAGGATCAGCGATGCAACCGGCGTCACCGGGCTGGCGGTCGACGACACCTACATCTACTGGCTGGATGCCGGGGGGCTGTGGCGCTCGAATAAGACATGCACCGCTCCTTCGTGTTGGAACAACAAGGAGCACCTGTCCCCTGCGGGCGGTCGGCATCTCACCTGGATGAACCCGGGCGAGCTCCTGTGGACCAGCAAAGTCGGAACCAACTGGCAAGTGATGACCAGGAACCAGTTTGGTGGTACCACCAGCAGGTACTCGGTGCCCGACACGATGACATATGGACTGGGCCCCGCAGTGCACCACGACGGCTGCTTCTTTTGGTTGGAGAACACCCTACACAGCAAGATCATCCCCAGCTACAATCTGATACGGCGTAGGTGCGGCGGCGGTTCTGCGGAGACCATCCAAGAGCGGACCGGGCTGGTTTTTGCCGATGAGCTGCGCCTCAACATCGAAGCGAGAACGCATAGACTTCTGTTCTTGGAGGGGGCGGTTGGCTGGGAGCTCAGGCTTGACGCCGAAGCTATCGTCAAAGACTTCAGCGTTACGGGTATCGAGGTGACGCAGGCGATCCAGAACCTGCAGAACGACGTGGAGCTGGTGGCGCAGAAGCCCACCTATGTGCGGGTCTTTGGACGCTTGCAGGCAACCAGCCCCGCCAACTCGGTGCAGGCATGGCTGCGCGGCTATGTCGCCGGAACCACGGAGCAGTTGCCCGGTTCCCCGCTTATGCCTGTTCATCCGCCGCGAGCTTTGATGCCTCAGGTCGCCCCCAACCGTGTCGATCCCGACGATGCTTGGCTGTTCCAGCTCCCTGAGAGCTGGACGCAGGAGGGAGATATCACGCTCGAGGTCGAGATCGACCCCTGGCGGATGTACACCGATCCGGACCGCGATGACAACAGGATGGTCGCCACGGTTCAGTTCCACCGGAAAGCCCCGATCTGCCTCCACTTCATCCCCATACGCACGGAAGCCGGCAGGGGCCTGCGCGACTATGGCGCGATGGTCGACCTGGCACGGCGAATGATGCCCGTTAACCAGATCCGCACGAGTTGGTCGGATAGCCCTGTGGAAAAGCTGGGCGTGTGCTGGGCGTGGATTGTCCCCTATCCCTGCTACAAGAACTACCGGTTGTGGGATACGAGCTTCATCGCTGACAGGATCTTGGTCCTCAACAGCATCGTTGTGCGACGTGCTTTCACAAACACATCCTGCGATTCCTATGACGGTCGCTCGCACTACGTGGGGCTGGCGCATCCGGCGAGTAGCACAAACGGTGTTCGTGGTTCGGCCTATTTCGACAGCGTCGCATCCTGGGTCCGGCAGACATCACCGGAAGCGGATGCGAGTCGACGATCCTGGCAGCGCCCTTACTCAGGGGTGACTTTGGCACACGAACTGGGTCACAACCTAAATCGAAAGCACGTTGGCTGTGGAGGGCCTGATCAGGTCGACGGGTCCTGGCCCTACTCGTATGAGCACTTCGACAATTGCGTTCTGCACGATGGGCATGTCAATGATCCCGGCACGTACTTCGGCTTTGATGTCGGGTCACTGACACCGATCCCACCCAGGATGAGGGTGCCGATTCCGAATACGCTGAATGCCTTCTGGTACCTCGGTGATCTGATGTCATACGCTTCCTTCAGATGGCCCAGCGACTACACGTGGCGGGCCTACTTCCAGAAGATGCCCCGCGGCCCCGCTTCCGCCCAGATGAGCGGGCTTCCGGATTCGGTCGCACCTGCGGAGCGCGCGCTCGAAGCATCGCTCCTCTCTGCAGGCGATACGGTGGTGGTGATCAGCGGGGTCGTTGCGCCAACCCTTCCGGACGGCGTCCTGAGCTACGCCTGGACCTATCCCCCGGATAGCCTCAACGCTCAGATCCTTGGGCAACTGCAGACGTTCGCCGTATCCAGGCTACCGGCCCTTCACTCGTCCGCCACAGCCGGGACTGTCCTGCGGCTGCGGGACGCCAACGGTGCGGTCATCGCCGACTACTTGGTGGAGCTGGAGACCTTTATGGATGATGACAGTGACGTTGAGCACGCATCGTTTGTTAGCAGCTTTCCCGCGCCGGCGGCGCAGGTCGCCCGGATCGAGCTGTTGATCGACGGGACGGTTGTGGACACCCTGAATCCCGGCAGCGCTCAACCGAGCGTCGAGATCCTCCAGCCTGCCGGTGGCGAGACCTTCGTCGATGGGATGACCATCGTCTGGCAGGCCACCGACCCCGATCCGGACGATACGCTGCTCTACTCCGTACAGTACAGTGCCGACCTCGGACAGACCTGGGAGATGCTGGTGACGGATTGGCCGGGTCTCCCTGACTCTGACACTGTCATGATGACACTCGAAAGCTTGGTCGGGTCGGGCGGGAGCAGCCCCAACGGGGCCTTGGTGCGGGTCCATGCCAGCGACGGCTATAACACCGCGACGGTAACCTCGAATCCCTTCACGGTGGCGAACCAGCCCCCTCTCCCCTTCCTTATCGCCCCCGAGCCCGGTGAGGCGTTCGCCGCGGGGGCGCCGATCCTGCTCAGGGGTGGCGCCGACGACGCCGAGGACGGCACCCTCACCGGCGCATCGCTAACGTGGGACGTAACCGGGCTGGCCCCTCGATTCGGCGAGGAGGTCTTCGTGCAGGGGCTTGCACCCGGCACCTATGACGTCACGCTGACGGCTGAGGACTCAGCGGGGCTGACGTCGGAGGCTCACAGCTCCATAACGGTCTCTCCGCTGCGCGTACCGCCCCGCGCCTCTACCGTCGCCGAGCCTGAGCTCGATGGCTTCTGTGACGATGAGGCCTACGCGGACGCCGCGGTCGTGGGGCTGCGGCCCTATCCGGATGGCAGCCAGGGGGTGATTCGCATGGTCCGCACGTCCGAGCACCTATGGGCTTGTTTCAGCGGTCTACAGCGCGGCAGTGAGTCAGACGATCAGCTCCCCATGAATACGGCGGGTGTCCTGGTCGATGTCAACCACAGCCGTGAGAGCACAGCCCAGGCCGACGACCTCTGGCTCTTCGTGCAGGAGACCGGCATGCCGGGTATCTGGAGCGGTCCCGTCTGGGCGCCGATAGGCTCAGTGCCGACGGGTCTGCAGGCTCGAATCAGCGGTGATGAGACACACTGGAACGCCGAATTGCGCATCGAAGCCAACATCATCGGCGGCTGGGGTCATACCGTGGGGCTGGAGCTGCTGCACGTCTGGGTGCCGGAGTCCGGGGGCGGTCACTGGCAATGGCCCTACCAGGCGAGCACCACGAACCCCGCTTCGTGGGCGACGACCGTATTGGGCACCATGCCGCAAGCCACGTCCCTGAGCGTGGACGAGGCGGTGAAGGGCACTCCGCTGACCATCTTCATCGAGGGCAGCGGCTTTCAGAACGGCGCGGTCGTTCTATGGAACGGTACGCAGAAGGCAACGACGTTCTTTGGCCATATGTTGCTGAGTTTCCAGGTCAATGCCTCGGATCTCAACCAAGCAGGCACCGTTGAGGTGCGCGTCCGGAATCCGGGACTGGCAGCAGCCCCCTCCAACGCCTTGACCTTCACCGTGACCAACCCGGACCCGCGTATCATCTCCATCACCCCGGATAGCATCGAGGCCGGTGGTAACGCTATCACCATTGAGATCGCCGGCGAGGGCTTTGACCCGGCGTCGTTGATTATGTGGGACGGTGAGGCAAAATCCACGTCTTGGGGCTCAGGCACCCACGTATCGTTCGTGCTCAGCAGAGATGATCGTGCAGCCAGCCAGGAAGTCGACGTGGTCGTCCTGACGCCTGGTCCCGGCGGGGGAGCTTCCAATGTGGTGACCTTCACCCTGACCGCCCCGCCCAATCAGCCGCCCGGTGCGCCCTTCAACCCGATGCCGGCCGACATGGCCGCCGATGTACCGACGGACCAGACCTTGAGCTGGCAAGCGGAGGATCCCGATGGCCAGCCGCTCCGCTATGATGTCCACTTTGGGGCCGACAATCCCCCGCCGCTGGTTGCCTCGGGCATCGCCGACGCCGGTTACGCGCCCGAAGGTCTCAGCACCGGAACAACCTACTACTGGCGTATCGTAGCCACCGATGGCATGGATACCACGATGGGCCCCCTCTGGAGCTTTACCACGGCTGCCACTCCCGCGCCCAACCGTCCGCCCCACGTACCCAGCGCGCCCAATCCCAGCCACGGATTGACCGATGTACCTGTTCGTCCAGTGCTCAGCTGGAGGGGCGGCGATCCCGACGGCGATGCCGTCGTCTATACCGTCCGTCTGGGGATCACAGACCGGCCCCCGGTTGTCGCCGACAGACTCAGCACACCGAGCTTTCGTCCGCCGGAAGACCTCCAGCCCGGCACCACCTACTACTGGCAAATCACTTCCAGTGATAGGACCAGCACGACGGACGGTCCGATCTGGTCGTTTACCACCCTGCCGTTGAACCGTGCCCCTAACCCGCCCTTCCGCCCCACGCCGCGCGACGACGAGATCGGCGTGGGACTGAATCCGCTCTTGAGCTGGCAAGGGAGCGACCCCGACGGCGACGCGCTCACCTACGATATCGCCATCGGCACACGCTTCCCACTGCCTGTGGTGGCGACCGGCCTGCGCAACGCGCAGTACCAGGCTTCGGGCCTCTCAAGCGGCACGCGGTACTACTGGCGGGTGCTCGCCAGTGACGGCACCCTGACAACCCCGGGTCCGTTGTGGTCATTCACGACGATCAGGCCGAACCGTCCCCCGAATCCGCCCTTCGACCCCAGACCGGGGCCCGGTGCGACCCGCGTCCCGAGGGACCAGCACTTGTCCTGGTCCGCCAGCGACCCCGATGGCGACCGGCTGACCTACAAGGTCGCTTTCGGACGGGGTGAACCGCTCCCGATCGTCGCCGACAACTTGACCACGGCTACCTATGATCCCGGTCCTCTCAACGTGAACGCAACCTACCGCTGGCGGATCATCGTCAGCGACGGCACTCGCGAGACGGTGGGTCCCACGTGGACCTTTGAGACGGTACGGCAGAACCGTCCACCTCACGCACCCTACCTGCCCTATCCGATCGACAAGGCAACGGAGGTCCCCCTCGACCAGGTGCTCACGTGGTCAGGATATGACCCCGATCGGGATCCACTCACCTACAGTGTCTACTTTGGTGAGAGTGATCCGCCACCGCTCGTCAGTGAGGATCTGACCACGACCTTCTATCTGCCGAGCGTACTCGATCCGGGTAAGCAATACTACTGGCGGATTAGCGCCGGCGATGGGCGCAGTACGACGATGGGCCCGATCTGGCGCTTCCGAACTGGAGGGCACGCCCGCATCTACCTCCCGCTGACGCTGCGCCAAGACTGAGTTTCACCCGGAACCCTGGCGAAGGTTTGTAGTGCAACCTTCGTCAGGGTTTCCGCCGATCGACACTATGCTGCACGATAGGAGACGAACGATGCACAAACGGGTTCTGAATGTGGTATGGGTGCTGACCTGCCTGTTGGCGCTGGTCTTGCTGCCTGCGTTCGACGGCGGGCCGGGCCTGGCGCAGGAGGCAGCCTCGCAGGCTCCGTCGCCGGGTAGCGGGTCTGCCAACCAGCTGGTCCAGTTGAGCACTGGTCGAGGAGGGACGGCTTCCATCGTGGCCAATGAGTGGATCAGCCTTGGGCCTGAAGGCGGAGATATCTCCGCCCTGGTAATCGATCCACAGAAACCCGATATCCTCTATGCGGGAACAAGTGGCGGCGGTGTGTACCGAAGCACCAACGGCGGCGCCACCTGGAGCGCGGTCAACACCGGCCTGACCCATACCAGGGTTTGGCCTCTGGCGATCGACCCGCAGAATCCCAGTATCCTCTACGCGGGGACGGATGGTGGGGGCGTGTTCCGGAGCACCGACGGCGGCGCCAACTGGAGCGCGGTCAACACCGGCTTGACTGAACCCGCTGTTTCCGCCCTGGCGATTGACCCGCAGAATCCCAACATCCTCTATGCGGCGACGGATGGTGGTGGCGTGTTCCGGAGCGCGAACGGCGGCGCGAACTGGAGCGCGGTCAACACCGGCCTGACCAGTGATTATGTCTATGCCCTGGCGATCAACCCGCAGAACCCCAGCATTCTCTATGCGGGGACGGACGGCAGCGGCGTGTTCAGGAGCACCGACAGCGGCGCGAACTGGAGCGCGGTCAACACCGGCCTGACCAGCGACTATATCTCCGCCCTGGCGACCGACCCGCAGACGCCGACCACCCTCTACGTGGGGACGAATGGTGGCGTGTTCCGCAGCACGAACGGTGGCGACACCTGGAGCGCGGTCAACACCGGCCTGACCGATACCAATCTGCGGGCGCTGGCGATCGACCCTGAGACGCCGACCACCCTCTATGTGGGGACAATTGACGGCGGCGTGTTCAGAAGCACCGACAGCGGCGCGAGCTGGAGCGCGGTCAACACCGGCCTGGCCCACACCCGTATTAACGCCCTGGCGATCAACCCACAGGCGCCGTCCATCCTCTACGCCGGGACAGGGGTCGGCGGTGTGTTCAGAAGCACCGACAGCGGCGCCACATGGAGTGTCGCCAGCACCGGCATGATCCATGCCAATGTGCTGGCCTTGGCGATTGACCCGCAGACGCCGACCACCCTCTACGCGGGGACAAGCGGCAGCGTGTTCAGAAGCACCGACGGCGGCGATAACTGGCGCGCGGCCAACACCGGTTTGACCCATGCCAATGTGCGGGCCCTGGCGATCAACCCGCAGAGTCCCGATACTCCCTACGTGGGGACGCTATGGGACGGCGTGTTCCGGAGCACCGACGGCGGCGACACGTGGAGCGCGGTCAACACCGGTCTGACCCATACCAATGTGTGGGCCCTGGCGATCGACCCGCAGACGCCGTCCACCCTCTACGCGGGGACGAATGGTGGCGTGTTCCGCAGCACGAACGGTGGCGACACCTGGAGCGCGGTCAACACCGGCCTGACCCATGCCGATGTGCGGGCCCTGGCGATCAACCCGGAGACGCCGACCACCCTCTATGCGGGGATGAGTAGTGGCGTGTTCCGCAGCACGAACGGCGGCACCACCTGGCGAGCGGTCAACAGCAGTCTGACCCATACCGATATCCTGGCCCTGGCGATCAATCCGGAGACGCCTACCACGCTCTATGCGGGGACAAATGGCGGTGGCGTCTTTAGGAGCACCAACCGAGGCGACACCTGGAGGGCGGTCAACAGCGGCCTGACCCATACCCGCATTTGGACCCTGGCGATCGACCCGCAGTTACCGTCCACCCTCTATGCGGGGACAGGGGGCGGCGGCGTGTTCGAGAGCACCGATGGCGGCGTAAACTGGAGCGCGCTCAACGCCGGGCTGACCTATTTCGATGTTCGGGCCCTGGCGATCGACCCGCAGACGCCGACCACTCTCTATGCGGGCACAATTGACGGCGGCGTGTTTGCTATTCGACGGCTGAGAAACCGGGTCTATCTGCCGCTAGCCCTGAGGAGCCCGTGAGGCGTGGGCCAGTCTTTAGGCGGCGGTACGGAAAGGGATGTCAACACCGCCGCTCTGTGGCGGCAAGAAGGGAGGAAGAGATGACGAAGCGATATGGTTTGTGGACGCTCTGCATTTTGCTGTTGTTGTCGACGCTCGCCTGTGCCTTGGGGAGCAGCGGGGAAGGCGAACCGCCCACGCCGGCGCCGGCTGCCTTAGAGCCTACCCTGGCTGCCACATCAACGCCGGTGCCCGAGGCGACGCCGATGCCCACGCCGACGGAGATTCCAACACCGACGCCGGAGCCGGTCATAGAGGAGCTGCCCTACGAAGGGCCGGTTCCCGAAGGGGCCCTGGCGCGCATCGGACGTGGCGCAGCCGCGACGATGGCACTCTCGCCCGACGGGGAGACCGTCGCTGTGGCGACCGCCATCGGCGTCTACCTGTACCGCACTGATACGCTGACCTCCATGTGGTACACGCCCTTCCGCTCGCCGGTGGTGAACGTCGTGTACAGCCCGGATGGCGCACGGCTGGCGGCGCTGACCACCAGCCACATCCATCTGTTGGATGTGACACAGGGCGAAATGGTCCGCGAAAGGATAGCCAGCTCTTCTATGGCAGGCACGGCTGCCTTTAGCCCGGACGGCGCGCTGCTCGCGACCGCCAACAACCTCGTCATCCAGGTGTGGGATTTGGAAAGCGGCCAATTGCTGACGGAGCTGTCGGGCCACGCTCAGACCGTGCGCTCTCTAGCGTGGACGCCCGATGGAGATCAACTGGTGAGCGGAGCGACCGCCGAGGGGGGGCAGCTGGGCGAGATCTTCGTCTGGAACCCGGCGGCGGGAACCATGATCCGAGAATTCGGTGAAGCGCATTCGCGGTCCGTCTCGGCGTTGCTCTTCAGTCCGGACGGTTCCCGTATGTTGGCGAAAGCCGCCCGTGAGGTGATCATGTGGGACTTCGCCGCGGGCGATCCGCTGCACGTCATTGAGTCCAGCAACATGATCAGTGTCGCCTGGTCACCTGATGCAGCAAGGATCGCCTTCGGCCTCAACCGGGGCCGCACGGCGGTCTATGACGCCGATGGCCCCACCGAGGCGTACGAGGTCGAGGACCAGCGGGTCAACATCGTCGCAGTGGCCTTCTCACCGGACAGCCGTCTGCTCTACACCTTCGACTCGGATGGCACGCTCTATAAACGGGACGCAGCGACGGGTGAGGTGCTCGGCACGATGTCCGGCTTCGCCAACCGCCTAGACGTCGGCGTCTGGTCACCGGACGGGCGCACGATCTGGACCGGCATGCGCGGACTGCAGATCGTGGAATGGGATGTCGAGACCTTCGAACGCCTGCATCTCGAGGGCGATTTCGGACTCACGGGCCTGACGGGTCTTCCCATCAGCGCCCTCGCCTACAATCCTGACTTGACCTTGCTGGCGGTTGGCGGTGGAGATGGCCGGATCTACCTCTATGACCCCGTCGCCAGGCAGCGTGTCGCGGAATTCGGCGACCGCGATACCGGACACCGCAACGCTGTGAACAGGATAGCCTGGTCGCCGGATGGAACGCTCATCGCCAGCAGCGGATATGACGATGTGGTCATTATCTGGGACGTAGACGGGCGGGTTCCGCTGCTCCGTTTCGAAGATGACAATGCCCGCTTCCAGGGCGACGTAGGGTTCACTCCCGACGGAAGCGCCGTGGTCGTGACCAGCCGTGATCGCGCGATCTACCTCCTGGATCTCGAGTCGGGCGCTATCGGGCGCCAATGGGAGCAGCACCTCGAGCGGGGGCTCCCAACCGGTCTGGATTGGCACCCCAGCGAGCCCACCCAGTTCGCCGTCGGCAGTATCAACGTCATCCTCTGGGATTTCACCGCCGCTGATGCGGTGCAACTGATGGACGAGGACCGCGCGTTCAACTTCCCGAATGCTTTGGCCTTCAGTCCCGACGGTAGGTGGATCGCTGCCGGTGGTACGAGCGGCGATGTGGCCATCTGGGAGGTGGCAACGGGCACCGTGGTGGCGGCGTACGAGAGACCGCACACGAGCACAGTCAGCGCTGTAGCCTTCAGCCCTGACGGCGGTCGTTTCGCGACCATCTCCTATGACGGCACGATTCTGATCTGGGCCACGCCCTGAGCATCAGAGCACTTGGATAACGAGAGGTGACGGATGGGTTTCAGAATTGCGGTTGGACTGGCTCCGCTTTGTGGCGTCCTGTTCAGCGCCTGCGCGTTCCTATCCTGGCCCGGATCGCTGCCGCCACGGGCCTGTCCCAGAACGGTTGTCAAGGTGGTCTATATCGATGCGTCGGGGACCATCCCCGATCCCTTCGCCGAGCGCTACACCATCACACCGGACGAGATCCGCTTCGAGCGCACGGGCGACGTCGATGGCCCGGTGAACCGTGGGGTTTGGGTGATCGAGGCGTCGCCGGAGCCCGTGCGCGAGTTGTTCGATGAGCTCGGGACCGTGAACTGCCGGCAGATAAGGCCCATCTTCCCCGCGGGCTGGCCCGACATGGCACCCATAGGTGGCGGCTCGAGATCCTACATCATCGAGGGCGAAGACGGCACCGTTTTCGAGTTGCGCTTCGCTGAGGGTGTGACGTACAGGAATGCTCAAGCGATCACCGATCCGATTCGCGAATTTCTGGCTGCGTTTGAGCTTCCGCCCGAAGCCAGGGGACCCTATCTGGATCCCTGAATGACATTCAAAGGAGGGCGTTGATGAGAAGATCCGCAACTGTGGTCTTGACGACCGTCGTTATGCTCGGGCTGCTGCTGCCGGCCTGTCAGGGAAGCCCAAACGGCACCCTGTCCGCCACGGAACAGCCGCGGATTGCGGTAGCGATGAGCGGCTCCGTGGACGACGCGTCCTGGAACGCGGCGGCTTACCACGCTCTGCAGGCGCTTACCCTGGAGGGCATTGCGGTGACCTACGCCGAGGATGTCAGTGTTGCCGATGCCCCTCAGATGCTGCGCGAGTATGCCGAACAGGGGATCCCCCTGGTGATCGGGCACAGTTCGCATTTCGAGCAGGCTCTCCTCGGGGCGGCATCCGCACACGCTGGGGTGAGTTTTGCCTGGCCCGGTGGCAAAGACTCTATGGTGGCGAATATCGCCGACTACGATGCCCCTTTCTATGAGGCCGCTTACCCGATAGGCATCATCGCCGGGCATATGAACAAGACAGGCTGGGTCGGTGCCGTCTACGGACTCGAGGTCCCGCAATGCTACGCCATGGCCCAGGCCTTCTGGCAAGGCGCGCGCTCCGTTGACCCGGATATCGGTCTATCGGCCATTGTGGTGGGGGACTGGGACGATGCTGACCGGGCCCGCGACGCTATGGTGTCCTGGGACAGCAGCGCCGATTTCTGGATAACCTGCGGCCGAGGCCCAGTGCTTGGCGCTATCGAGTTCGTTCGCGAGCGGGGTGGGCATGTGACCGGCTATCTCACGGATATGTCGGAGCATGCCCCGGATGCTGTCCTGCTCAGCCTGGTCTGGAACCTGGAACCTCTTTACCAGAGGATGCTGGATGACATCGAGGCGGGGTCCTTCGGCGAGGAGTTCTATGGAACGGGCCTTGCCGATGGCGTCCTTCAGGTCGTCTACAATAATGCGCTCGAGGGGCAGATTCCACCGGAAGCCATCGCTGCGGCAGAGCAGGCTCTCGTCGACATCCGGTCCGGCGCGTTGGTGGTGCCCTATGAACCCGGAAAGTGAGATTGCCGCGGCTGGTGGCTGATGGGGTAGGCCCCATCCCTGACGCCCACTGCCGACCGGTGAGCGGGGAAGATGCTGGAGACACCGGCCGTGGGCCTGTTACGACATCAGCGGTCTGCGTCAAAGGCACAGCGGAAGCCGTACAGCGTGCTCGAAGCGTCAGCGCGGGCCCAGTTCCGGTGTGAGGCGCGCAGATCCTGCGCACGGGAGACGTGGCAGCCCCCGCGAAGGATCCGCCAGTCGTAGATCGCGTGGTCGGCGTCGTCTTGGTCCGGCGACGGCTCGTAGTAGGTCTCTGTGTATTGATCCTCGACCCACTCCCAGGTGTTTCCTGCCATATCGAGGGTGCCGTAGGGGCTTGCGCCTGCAGGATAGCTTCCCACGGGCATCAACCCAACCCTGCAGTCGAGGAAGTTCGCTCTGTCGCACATGGGTTCGGCGTCTCCCCAAGGATAGCGGCGTCCGCGGGTGCCCCTTGCGGCCTTCTCCCACTCCGCTTCCGTCGGCAGCCGCCCGCCGGCCCAGGTGCAGTAACCCGCGGCTTGATGCCAGGTGATGCCCACCGCCGGGAGGTCGTCGTCGGGGTGATCCGCCACGTCCCCCTCACAGACGCCGGCCTCGATGCAATCCCGATACTGCTGGTTGGTTACGGCACTCCGATGAATCCAGAAGGCCTGGAGGACGACTCGATGCTGGGGGCGCTCGAACTCCATGGCCCCAACGTCATCGCTACCCATTAGGAACCTGCCCGCCGGCACGTAGACAACGTCTGCGGCGACCGGTGGGTGAGGCTCTGCTCGTAGCAGTAGGCGCACGTAGCGCATCACCTTTGCTATCAGCGCTTCGAGGGAACGACCTGGCTTCTCCACATTGACACCAACTGTAACGTCACTGCCGCCATTCAGCTCCCAGGACGGAGGGGACGAGATGTGCGCCTCTAGCTTCAGATAAGGAGGTGCTACCAACACATCGGCTAGACTCAAGGGTTGCGCCTCGCCGGCCGGGGCTATCGACAGCATCAGGGTTAGCGCCACCACCATCACCAGGACGCGCATAAAGGATCCGCCCAGGTTCATCATCGTCTTCCTCGCTATCCTGAATGCCCTGCACGAGTTACGAAGTCCGCAAAGACAGCAGTGTTGACATGCGATGGAATGTTATCCTATCCTAGGGCTTTTTCGGGGGCTGTCAATCACGGCAAGTGAGAGGGTGCATACCACCGTCGGGAAGAAGCTCGGTTCGCTCGCATACCGGCAAGCCTTGTCGACGATTTGCTCCCCAGGGTGCGCACCCTTTCCTGATTGCATCGCCCCGATTCGTCGCTATACTCCTGGCATCGATCTTTCGGTACCAACGCATCGGACCGGCTTGAGCGGAGAATAGAGGGCGACGCTGTGAATCCCAACTGGAAGCTGCTGGAGCAAGTCTTCACTGCCGAGACGCTGATGACGCCCGCCGGTGAGCTCTTCAGTTGGGAGGCCGGCAGCCAAAGGGGCGATATTGCCGGCCTATTTGAGCGCACGCACTTTGACGTCATCCCCGTAACCTCGGACGACAAGATCACCGGACTGCTGACCAAGGCGAGCTGCAACGTCTTACCCCTGACGCACGACTGGCTGATCTCTGCCGACACGAGCGTTCCCGACCTGATCGAGCTCTTTGTGGAGACCGGGCGACCCGGTTACCTGCTGTTGCAGGGTCGCGAGATTATCGGGCTGGTGACGCCGGCGGACCTGAACAAAGTTCCCGCGCGCTCTTTCATCTACCTGCTCATCGGCGAGTTGGAGATGATGCTGGCCGCGTGGATCGGTCAGCGCCTGCTGACGCCGGAGGAGATCCTCGAGCAGCTAAGTGCACGGCGGCAGGAGCTGGTCCGGACCGAATGGAGCCGGTTGGTGTGCGGGAATGCTGAGGTCAACGTCATCGAGCTGCTCACGCTCTCGGACCTCCTGGGCATCATCGAGAGACGGGAGGATCTGAGAGCTTTCTTCGATTTCCCGTCACGGAGCAAGGCCCATGACTATCTGGGGGGCTTGCGCGTGCTACGCAACGACACGATGCATACCGTGCGCCCGCTGATCCGCCATCTGCCCGAGGACTTGGTGACACTTCAGAAGCGGATTCAGCGGGCGGGCTCGGTGATGACCCGGTTGAACGGTGCCGGGTCGGAAAGCTAGGGGGTAGGAGGCCGGCATCTTGCTCGGCCGGAAAGGCGGGAGCCCGTCATGTTACCAGGCCTGATCTTCGCGTAGCAAGAAGCGGGAGCAGGAAAGTGCAAAATGCGTAGGTCCATAGGGCAGGCTCTACGCCCTCTCCACCGTGCGGGTGGGGAGCCAGAAGGCGGCGGTGAGGCCACCGCCGGGCGTGGCTTCGGCCCAGATGCGCCCGGCGTGCGCCTCGACGATGCGGCGGGCGATAGCCAATCCCAGCCCGGATCCGCCCGTGTCGCGGCTGCGTGAGGGATCGCCTCGCCAGAAGCGTTCGAAGAGTCGTGGGAGATCCGCTTCGGCGACACCGGGACCATGGTCGATGATGGACACGACAATCCCGTCCTCGTCTGCAGCGGCACTGAGGTGCACGTGCTCGCCACCGGAGTTTTCGTTGGCGGGAGCACCCTGTAGGGAGGCGTGGTGCAGTGCGTTGGCAAGAAGGTTGCCTATGACCTGCGTCAGCCGGTCGCTATCGCCCGACACATCCGATAACTCGTCGGGCAGCGTACAACTGAGGGTCAGTCCCCGTTCCTCGAATGGGATGTGATGGGCCTCGCAGGCGCGCAAGAGCAGCGCCCGCAGCGCGATCGGCTCGCTGGCGATATGCAGTTCGCCGGCGTCGGCGAGTGCGAGCACACGGAGATCCTCGACGAGGCGCGTTAGTGTTTGCACCTGCGCCAGCGCCGGCTCGATGTTCTCAGGCGTGGGTGCATAGATGCCGTCCGCGACTGCCTCCAGCGTTCCCCGAAGCACCGCCAAGGGGTTTCGCAGTTCATGGGCAATGTCCGCGGTCTGCGCACGCCGGGTGGCTTGTGAACGTGCAAGGCTGTCAGCCATTGTGTTGAACGCCCGAGCCAGTTGCCCAATCTCATCGCGGCTGGAGAGAGTGCGGGGATCGACTCCGGTCACCTGCTCCTCCAGATCGCCGTGGGCGATGTGTTCAGCTGCTCTTGTCAGATCGCGCACAGGCGCGACGATGCCGCGCATAAGCAGCGTGCCTACCAGCAGTGCCCCGAGGAAGGCCACAACCGCACCCGTCCCGAGCGCCGCTCGTACCTGCTGCAGATACTGCTCCTCCGGTCCGCCAAGTGCGAAGCTGCGCACGCCCACCGCGTCGGGCAATAGATAGCCCACAGTGACGCCATCCAGGCTCAGCGGTAGCGCGCGCGCCAACTCGGCGCGGGTCAATGTGCCCTCCGGCGCGCCGCCCAGGTGCCCGACAACCTCGCCGGAGAGATCCGCCACGCGGAAATTCCAGTAGTCAGCGTTTCCCTGTTCGCCGACTTGCCCGCCACCTCGACCGCTCTCGCCGCGCCCCTGGCCTTGCGGGGCCCCAGCCGCCGGTGTGAGCCTCGGTAGGGCCGCTTGCACGCCTTCCCACGAGCCGTGCGCCTGATAGTAGACGAGTAACCCCGCCCCGATATTCTGCGCCCGTCCGCTGTAGAGCAGGGCGTACTGACGAAATCCGGTCTCCGTCTGCCGGCTGACCAGCAGCAGCACCGTCGCCACTGCGATCAGGATGACGAGGGCGAACGCCAATAGACCTTTTTGGTACAGGCTCATGGCAGCTCGGGGATTTCCAGGCGATACCCCACACCGCGTACCGTGACGATATACTCCGGTTGGGCCGGATCCGGCTCGAGCTTGCGCCGCAGATTCCTGATATGCGCGTCGACCGTGCGCTCGTAGGCCTCGAAGGTAGTGCCCTTCATGGCATCCAGGAGGTCGGCGCGGGAGAACACCCGGCGCGGGGCCCCCATCAGCGTGGCGAGTAACTCGAACTCTGTGGGCGTCAGATTCACGTGTGTGCCGTTTCGGGTGACCTCGCGGCGGTCCCGGTCGAGGGTGAGACCGCCGGCGCTGAGCACTGCAGGCGCCGAGGGCGCCTGTCCGCGGCGCAGCACAGCGCGCACGCGTGCCACGACCTCGCGCGGACTGAAGGGCTTCGTGACATAGTCATCGGCGCCAAGTTCCAGGCCCACGATGCGGTCCATCTCCTCTACACGCGCCGTCAGCATAATGATCGCCACGTGGGGCTGCTCCATGCGGATGCGACGGGTGAACTCCAAACCGTCCATCTTGGGCATTTGCAGATCGAGGATCACCAGGTCCGGCTGTTCTTGTCGTGCGGCATAGAGCGCTTCCTCGCCGTCGTAGGCAGTCGCGACACGGTACCCGGCTTGCTCCAGGTAGCCGCGCAGCACGCGTACGATCTGCACTTCGTCATCGACGACCAGAATCCCCTGGCCCACGCTTACATCCCCACATCAGCAGTCATAATGCCACCATTATAGTAGAATGCACTCAGGCGACTATCTACTCCATACGCTCGACGAGTAGAGAGATGACTGCGTCTATCAGCGCATCGCGGCGAGCCGCGCCCGCTCCGCCGCCTCCTCCGCCACCACCCCCGGTGATCCCCAAGGCTTCGCGTTCGGCGCGCCAAGCCGCGCGTTCTTCCTCCGACATATCCCGGCCCCTCTGTGTGCCGGACATGCCATCCGGGTTGACCGCAGGGAGCGGGATACCTCGTTCCTCGTAGAAGGCGTTAAGGTCGCTGCTGGTGAGGCGAAGTTGGCGGATGGCATGGATCTGATCGGCGGTCAGTGCTGTCAAGATCTCCTGCTGAAGTGCCGCGATCTCCTCACCGGCTGTGGTCGAGAGTGCAGAGAGCGACCGGTAGCCCTGCCAGAGTAAGGCCAGCGTCGGTGCTTGGTCCGGGGTGACGGCGTCTGCTGTTGTGTCGATGCGCAGTGTACCGAGCGCCAACTGATTGCGGGCGCTGAGCGCATCGTCATAGTCGCTGGGCAGGAGTTCGCTCAGCGTCTCGGTGGCGTCGGTGCTAATCACGGCAGCAATATCCGCTGAGACCGGTGCGCTCTCGACCGAGCCGGCAGGTGCCGCGTTACAGCCGCCCAAGCCGAGGCTCAACATGATAATGATGGTGATCCATACCAGATTACGGGTCTTCATATACATGCTCCGATTGTCTTCTGACTGTGGGGATGAGCACACCTTGCGCGGCTCATTCATAGCGTAAGGCCTCGATGGGATCGAGTTGAGCTGCCTGGTTCGCGGGATAGTAACCGAAGAAGATCCCTACGATGGCCGCTGCAGCAAAGGCCAGGGGGATCGAGGCCGGCACCAGGGATGTGCGCATCGTATCCAGGCGATTCATAAGCTCCGCGCCTCCCACACCCACCAGCACGCCCAGGAGTCCGCCCGCAAGGCTCAGGACTACGGCTTCGAACAGGAACTGCAGCCGAACATCTTCGGGCCGCGCGCCCAGCGCTTGGCGTAAGCCGATCTCGCGCGTCCGCTCGGTGACGCTGACCAACATAATGTTCATAATGCCGATGCCGCCAACGACAAGGGAGATGCCCGCCACCCACGCCAGGAGATTCCGGAATGTCGCCGTCGTCGCTTCCTGCATACTGATGATCTCCTGCTGGGTCTGGATGGAGAAATCCGGCCGTGCCGGGTTCACGCCGTGCTTTTCGGCCAACAGCGTGGTGATCCGGGCGATGACCCGGTCCATCTCCTCCATCTGCTCCACCTTGACGTAGGCCGTGCGCATCCGGTTCGTGCCCATATGCGAAGGCGTGTAGTGTTGAAAGAGCGCCGTGATGGGGATATAGACGCGCCCGTCGTAGTCGGTATCGCCCACCATACCCTTTTCCGCCATCACGCCAATGACAGTGAAACGGGTGGTGGCGATGGTGACGGTCTGGCCGAGCGGGCTCTCCGTGCCGAAGATGTCTTGGGCGATCCCGTGGCCCAGCACGGCGACCTTCAGCCTGCGGTCGTTCTCCTCTGCCGTGAAAAATCGCCCGTCTGCCAGGGGATAGTCGCGCACTTCGGGGAATGCGGCATCAACACCGACGATGGCGATGTCCTCCAGCCGGACACCTTCGCCTGTCACATGCTGCGATGAAAACTGTTCGGCGGAGACGCCGACGATTCCCGTGATGTGTTCGGCGATGGCGAGGGCATCCTCGTAGACGAAGTTTCGTGCCGCACGTGGCTCTCCGCGCATCGGGCCGATGATCAGCAGGTTGGCGCCCAGGGCGTTGATCTGTTCGGCGATGGCGGCCTCTGCGCCGGCACTGACTGCCAGCATAATGATGACGGCGGCTACACCGATGATGACGCCCAATGCGGTGAGAAACGAACGGAATTTGTTGAGCGTCAGCCCTTCCCAGGCGACCTCCAGAGCCTCCCAGTAGGTCATGGCGCGCCTCCTGCGGGCTTGCCCTTCTCGCTGCCGTTACCATTTCCCAGAACGCGACCGTCCTGCAAGTGGATGGTCCGCTCCGCCCGTCCGGCGAGGCCGGATTCGTGCGTGACCATGAGGATGGTCGCGCCCTGACTGTGTAACTGGTGTAGGATCGCCATAATCTCTTTGCCCGACTGGGTATCCAAGTTGCCGGTCGGCTCGTCGGCCAGGATTAACGCCGGTTGATTTACCAGGGCGCGGGCGATGGCGACGCGCTGCTGCTGACCGCCGGACAGCTCGTTGGGCCGATGATGCAGCCGGTCGCCGAGCCCCACCGCCTCGAGTGCGGCGATGGCGCGATCCTCGCGCTCGAAGACATCGGGTTTGTTGTCCCAAATGTAGAGCATAGGTAGCATCACATTCTTGAGGGCGGTCAGGCGTGGCAATAGGTTGAAGGATTGGAAGACGAAGCCGATTTTGGCGTTGCGAATATCGGCCAGCTCGTCTCGATGTAGCGTGCTCACATCCTCGCCGTCCAACACATACCGTCCATGCGTGGGAGGGTCCAGACATCCGAGTATGTTCATCAGTGTGGACTTCCCCGACCCGGACGGGCCCATAATGGCGACAAACTCGCCCCGCCGGATGGTGATCTGGACATCACGCAAGGCGTGCACGGCGACGATTCCCTCGCCGTAGACCTTGCCCAGATCTGTGACCTCGATGAGTGCGTCGGTTCGATCCGGCATCAGGGCGTCTCCACATTTCCTGTGCTGACCAGGTCGCCGCTCTGCAGACCCGCGAGGATCTCGGCGCTGGCGAAACTGCGTAGTCCCACTTCGACAGGCGTGAGGCGCAGCTCGCCGTCGGCACCGACCACGAAGACGGCGAACTGACCCGGTGCCAGCTCCCGCAGGGCCTGAACGGGCACCAGGAAGGCGCGATTTGCTTCACCGACGATAATCTCCACGTCAGCGGAGAGACCGACCAGGAGCGCGGGGGCATCGGCGGTGAGTGTAAGGGTGGTCCACGCGTGCACCGCAGGCACGTTTTGGACCGTCGTCACGATGGGTTCGACGCGCAGGAGCGTGCCTTCGAAGACTTCCTCGGGATAGGCATCCAGGGTGATGCGTGTCTTGGTGCCGGGGATCGCCTTGTCCAGGTCGCTTTCCTCGAGATTGAAGCGCACCAGCGGGTCTTCCAGAGTGGCGAGGGTCAGAAAGGAGGATGCGCCTACACTGTCGCCCACCGCGACGTTGAGGCGCGTGATGGTGCCTGCGTGTGGTGCGATCAGTGTTGTAGCTGCCAGCTGTCCTTCAGCCTGTTGCACCGCCAGCTGCGCTTGCTCTACTTCTAGAGCCGCGGTGCGCCTGGCTTCGGGCGAAGCGTCGTCGGTCAGGGTCGCGGTCTGGTCCACCTCTGCGAGCTCCAGCGCAATCTGAGCCTGTCGCAGCTGCCGGAGTGCGTCGGTATCATCGAGGCGGGCTAGCGTCTGCCCCGCCGTGACCCGCTCGCCGGACTGCACCGGCAGCTCCGCCAGCACGCCACCGCTCTTGAAGCCCAATGCGACCTCCGCTGAGGGCTGTATGCTCCCTCTCCCCACTGCGGTGATGACGAGATCGCCCCGGCGGACGGTGGCGGTCTGTAGCGTGGGGGTGTCCGTTTCAGATGCCTGCGCCTGGATGATAGTACGATAGCTGTAGGCACCGGCGAGTAATAGCGCCAGGGCCACGATCCATGGCCATAGAGACTTGCGTCGTCTTCGTCGTCGAGTCATTCAGAACCTCCTCTATCTCCGGCACTCGTGTGGAGGGCGAGCGGATTTCCCGCTCGCCCCAAAGTAGTCGTCTGCCCTGAGAAGTCCGGTTAGGGCTGGATGTTGATGCAATCCCCGGCTGCCGAGCCGCGTTGCAGACCCCTGCCGTGAGCGTTGCCGCCCCGATAGCCCGCACCGTCTCGGGGAGAGGTTCCATTGAGGGCGTGGCCTTCGCCCGCGCCTCGCGGTTCGAACGGAGCGCTTGTCTGGGCCAACAGGTCAGTTGCCATCCGCGCTAGCATAGCGGCGGCTTCCTCCTGAGTGAAACGCCCATCGGTGACCGCCTGAGTCAGAGCTTCCGCGCGTACGTCCAGCATCACGTCGACAATGGCCTGCGCGGTTGTGCCGGCTCCCGTCGCCACCTCTGAATAAGCCTGCCCATCCCGCAGCTGGGTGACGACCTCGGCGACCGTCATGTCGGTAGCTTGCGCTGTGGCCTCCAACATCGAGACGCGGTCCGTCATCCAGCCGCCTCGTCTGGCTTGTCTTCCGCCATTGCCGTCCTCAGTGGTCCTTCCCCATTGTGGCGCCGCTTCGGGGGGGCGCCCTGCCTGGGCGCCAACCAACTGCGGGAAGGCCAGAGCCAACAGACCCACCAGCAACACCACGATCAGGTTTCTCTTCAGCATAGCCAACCTCCTTGATATTGGGATTCGTCTGCAGTGTAGCGCGTCTATGTGAAGATTTGATGAAGGAAAGGCTGTGATTTCGCGAAGATGGGTGGCTTCAGAGGATGCTGTGATGGGCTGCGAGCGCATTTAGTGTTGCGGGGGAGGCATCCGCGTTCACAGTCAAGCCGGGCCAGGGACTTGTCCGGTTGTAACGGGGAAAAGGAGAGGGCTCCAGAATGAGCGTCTGGTCTTGGCCCTCCTCTATTCTTCGTCCGTCCTGATTGTCTTCGTGGCGCCTGTGCGGCCCTGCGCGAGGGTCGCTCTGCTTACGCAGCAGCCTACGGTTCGCTGAAGATACGCACCATATCGCGCATCGCGGGGAGCGTCGCCTGCAGCATGTCCATCGTCGGCAAGCCGTGGGGACAGCGCGCCTCGCATGCGCCGCAGCGCGTGCACGATTCGATCAGCGCGATCCGGGCCTGTCGTGTGGGCAGTTCGCTCGCCACCTTTTCGGGCAGCCAGGGAAAGGCACGGAAGCGATCGGGGCCCATCGTGCGATAGTGGTCGTACATCACGTCGGTGCCCAGGATCAGCTCGACCGGGATCTCCTGCGGGCACGGGCGGCACTCTGCGCAGAGCCGGCAGCGCACGTGCTCCAGGCTGCTCTTGATCTCCTCAATCCGCAACGCCTCTTCGGGCGTCAGTGCATAGGGCTCGTGGCCCACCGCAGCGTCTTCCTCCAGCTCTTCCAGCGTCGTAATGCCCGGCACAATGGAGGCGACGGGTTGATTCAGCAGCCACTTGAGCGACAGGGTCGCGGGCAGCA
>SLDA01000044.1 GCA_007125545.1 Thermoflexales bacterium
GACCACGACGGCGGTACCGCGGCCATAGGTGACGGCTGTACCCATGAAGGCCATGTTTTGGCGATCTCCCAGGGGAAGGTTCTCCTGGGTGAGGGGTGTGTCGATCTTATCCACGGGCACCGACTCGCCGGTGAGGGTGGCCTCCTCAATGCGTAGGTTGACCGATTCAACCACGCGACTATCAGCAGGAATGCGATCGCCCGCTTCGAGTAGGATGATGTCTCCGGGTACGAGGCCGGTAGCCGCAACTTCCTGCACCTCATCATCGCGGCGCACGCGCACGGTAGGCGTCGACAGCTCTCTGAGCGCAGCCATCGCCCGTTCGGCGCGATACTCCTGCGTGAAGCCGAGGATGGCATTGAGGACGACAATGATCAAGATCATGATGGCATCGGTGGTCTCACCGATGAAAAACGAGATCACGGCGGCGACCAGAAGCACGACGACCATAATCTCGGTGAACTGGCCCAGGAGCACCTTGAGCGGGCTGCGCAGCCCGCGATCCTCCAACTCGTTAGGGCCGTACTGCTCGATGCGCCGGGCAGCCTCCTCGGATGAGAGACCGCTCGGCGCCGTATCCAGCTGCTCGTAGATTTGCTCGCGCGTCTTTATGTCCCACATGTCCCTGAAGCTCCACTTCTCGTGACTCACCGAGCCACGCGCCGGTTTAGTTACCGCAGCATATTACTACGCTATTTGCATTGTGCAATCTGCTGCGGGATTGAGAGGCAGATCGTGACCGGGACGAGAACAGATCGGCGGGAGAGATGGTAAGGTGGAATAGTACGTGGAAGCTTTGCGGCGGCGCAAGCGCATTAGCGCGTGATCACCTCGAGGAACTCGCGGTTCGTGGGGTAGCGCTCAAGGAGTTCCATCAGTTGGCTGAGAGAGGCGCGGGTCGAGCGACTGGCTAACGCCCGACGCAGCGTCGTGATGCGCTGGGCGTCCTCGTCTGAATAGAACCGGTCGTCCTTGCGCGTACCGCTGGCACGGATATCGAGCGCGGGAAACAGCTGCTCTTGCGCCAACTCCCGACTCAGGACAATTTCGCAGTTGCCGGTGGCCTTGAACTCCTCGTAGATCACCTGATCGAGGCGAGAGCCGGTGTCGACGAGCAGGGTTGCAAGGATCGTGACCGAACCGCCGTCCTCGACATTGCGGGCCAGTCCGAAGAACTGCCGCGGGAGTTCAAGTGCAGCAGCATCGAGCCCTCCGGAGAGGGTGCGCGAGGCAGACGACGAGCGCCCCCCACCGGGGATGCGGCGGTTGACCGCGCGAACCAAGCGCGTCAGGCTATCGACCAGGACCACCACCTCATTGCCGCATTCCAGCTCCGTGCGGATATGCGCAAGCATCAGTTTCGCCAATGCGATATGCTCCGCGGGGCTCTGATCCCCCGAGCTGGCATAGACTTCAGCTTCTACGGTACGGCGGAAGTACGTGACCTCTTCCGGACGCTCGTCGATGAGCAGCACGATAATACGCGCCGATGTGGAGAGCGCGCGGACGCCCTGAGCTACCTGTTCGAGTAGCGTCGTCTTGCCTGCCTTGGGCGGTGAGACGATCAGTCCGCGCGTGCCCTTGGCGATGGGGGCGATAAGATCGATAAGGCGCAGCGTGAGCGAATCGGCGGCGCCGAAGTCAAAACGCTCTTCAGGATCGATGGCGGTTAGGTCCTCGAAGGGGGTGCGTTTTCGATAAGCACCCGGTTTCAACCCGCAGATGGTAATAATGGACGCGAGACGGGTTCCGGCCTCGTCCAGTTCTCCGGTGATGGCAGCCCCTTCAACCAAATCGAATTCACGAACCACCGCTGCCGGCACCTGGGCCACCGGGCGTTGGCGCGTAGGTTCGAGGAGCACACCAGCACCGGCAGCTTCCATCTTGAGGATCCCACTCACCTTCTCAGGCATAACAATCTCCCTTGATCTCTAGCGTCGATAGATGTACTATCCAAGGATACCGCAATTCACTCATTTCCCAAAAAGCAGGGCACCGTGAAAGTCACGCATGGTGCCTGCACTGCACCCTTGCAGTTGATGCAGGAGCTCGAATGTGTGCAAACTAGCACTATAGCTCGGGCAGCAAGAAGGTATCCCCGGTCTCATCGATCCACCGCGCCAGTCGCGCTTGAAGCTCGGCACGCTTGTCATTGAACTCATCCAAGAAGGCCAGATTCGCCAACTCGTAGGGATCCTCGTTGAGGTTGAAGAGCATCAGCGGCTGCCCTTCCAGGCACACATACTTCCAACCGTCACGCGTTCGGATCCCACGCCAAACCCGGTTGAGGCAATCAAATCGCTTCCTGTAAACTTGTTGCAGGAAAGCGGAGTCGGGCTCGCGGTCGGGAGGAGGTCGGTCAGGGAGGACGGCGTTGGAGAAGTCGGTGCCGTCCATCCAGCCGGGCGCCTCAATGCCACAGAGCCCCAGCGTGGTGGGCGCGATGTCCACGTGGTTCATCGGCGCGTCACTCTCCGAAGGCACGGGATTTCCCCCAGCGGGCCGGACGATGAAGGGGATCCGCACAGCCTCCTCCCAGGGGCTGCTCTTACGGACATAGCCGTGGGATCCGTGCATGTCTCCGTGGTCGGAGAAGAAAAGAACGTGGGTGTTCTCGTCAAGGCCCGCCGTGCCGAGCGCGTCCAGGATGCGCCCCACATTCCAGTCCAGATTCTCGATCTGGGCGTAATAGCCTGCCAGATCGCGACGTGCCCGTTCGGTGATACGCGGGATGTCGGGGACATTGGGACGGAGCGTGATCCGTTCGGGATCGTGACGGGCCATGTCAGCTTCCGGTGCGACGTGAGGATCGTGAGGCGGCTGCACCGAGAGTACGGCGAAAAAGGGCGGGCTTTCAATGCCGTGCCGGCCTCCGACAGGCGGCCCTTCCTTCCGAGGCGTCGCTGCTCCGCGCGCAGCGATAAAGTCGAGAAGGCGGTCGGTCAGTGCATCGGTTTCGTAGATCTCGAGCTTTTCGGCGAGGGGATGTGTATCGTCCCGACCCTCCAGGTCGTGACCGTGGACCCAGCAATCGTACTGGGCGTTGTTATTCTCATACCCTAACCACATGTCGAAGCGCCCTCGCTCCTCACGCGGGATATGGATCATCTGATTGGCGCCGCCCAGATGCCACTTGCCGAAATAAGCCGTGAGGTAGC
>SLDA01000219.1 GCA_007125545.1 Thermoflexales bacterium
CGCCGCTGCTTTCCGCGCGCGCTTCCGCCATACCCCGATCTGGCGTGCGACCCCCGAGGGACTGGCACGCAATGCCGCCATTGTCCTGGGCAATCTCGGCGATCCGGCGGCGCGTCCCGCGCTCATCGAGGCTGCGGCACACCACCCCAGCGGCCTTGTTCGCGAGCACGCGGCCTGGGCGTTGACACGCGTCTGAAGGCCTCCGGGGTATTTTTCAGCTTGAAGCTTCAGCCATGACCCTGCCTATCTTCCCACCCACTGAATGTCCACGACTTCACCCAGAGACTCAAACTCCGGGTCGCCGGTCAGCAGAGTCCCGTTCTCTCTGATTGCGAGCGCTGCGGCAAAAGCATCGGCATACGCGAGCGGATGCTCCGCCTTGATCGCCGCCGCGCGTAATGCCAGGTCGCGATCGATGTTCACCAACTCGATTCGCGTCGCCTCAAGCGTACCCAGCACCTGATACACCTTCTCTTTGCCCCAGCGTCGCTGGACGATGTAGGCAACCTCCCCCGCATTGACCCAGCTCATCAACACGCGGGCTGTGCCCGACTGCGCCCGTTCGAGAGCGGCTTTCACCTCTTTGCTGCCTGCTTCGTTTCCCAGTAGCGCCAGCACGGCATAGCTATCAAGGACGTAGATATCACTCATGCTCAGCATCCTCGTCCGCACGCTCGGCAGCGCGCTCCGCCAACAGCTCGGCGGTCAAAGAGGGACCTCCTGCCAATAGTCCGTGCAGCGCCTCAACCGGGTTCTCGGGTAAGGGTACAATCACAAGAACGCCGCCGTATTCTATAAGCTGGACTTGAGCGCCTTGCTCGATCCCGTATTTCTCTCGGAGCTCTTTTGGGATCACGACCCAGCCTTTGGCCGAGACTTTTGCCGTATGCATCACTGACCCTCCTGTTATACCAAAGTAGGAAAAGTATACCATAAATGGGTACAATATCACGGACGGCGAGGAGGACGCAACAACCTTACGGGGAGGGTGTCGGCGCGCGGGCTAGCTCCCTTCCGCGTTCAGCACCCATCCGCGGTCACCGTCGACGGTCACGCGCTGGCCCTCGCGGAGCACCTGCGATGCGATCTTGGCCTGCACGATGTCCGGGACGCCGAACTCGGTGCACACCCGTATCGGGTGCTCGCCCGGATAGCTGCCGTCGAGCACGACCGCCGAGGCGACCGGCAGGAGCGACGCCCAGAGCACGCCGCAGTCGCCCGCCACGAAGACGTCGCCCGGCTGCACCTCGGGCACCAGCTCGTAGGGGCTGTGCGGCGCACGCGTCCGGTGACCACGCCCGGCGACGCCGGCCAACCCTTGACCAGCAGATTCGCCGGCAGCTCCTCCTCATCATCCGGCGCCGCGGGTTTCTCCGGCTCCGGAGGCGGCCCAAGATAGGGCGGCGGACTTAGCGACCGCTGCCAACCTGCCAGCGCCTTCTGCCCGGCAACGAGCGCCCGCCAGTCCGGCACCGGCTGCGTCTCCAGGCTCCGCTCTAGTAGGCCTTTCTATCATCAAGCGAGACTCCTGATTCTATATGCAATTACTGACACCCTGTGTCATCAATCGAGGACGCCCCTCAGAAATCCCTCCCTGCCCAAGCCGGCGAGAGCCTCGATCTTGCGCTTCTCGTAGAAGTCGGCGGCACGCCCTCTCTCGAAGTACCAGACGCAGTCAAAGAGGATGCTGAGCTTGTAGACGTCATAGAGGTGGCGCCTTTCGATGGGCGGAAGCGGACGGTGGCGCGCGTATTCATCGACGATGGTGCGGGCAGTCGCGAGATCAAGGTGGTTGGAACGATGGGGCCAGGCCCAGGCCTCGATCAGATGCACCAGATCGAACTGCGGGTAGGTGACGTTGGCATCGTCGAAGTCGAGCAGCGCCGCGAACGTGTCTCCTTGAAAGAGCACGTTCGAGAAGTGGAAGTCACAGTGGCAGACGCCTCTGGGCAGCGACGGTGGGAGGTCGAGGGCGGCGAGTTCGCTCTCCAGCCACGCCAGCTTCGCCCGAGCGTCCTTGGTGCCGATCCGCGTCGCCTCCTCTCGCGCCAGCGTGCGGCAGAGATCGGGCGAGTAGTTCCAGCGAAAGGGCGTATGGCGCGAATGGAAGTCGCCCGTGAGAAGCTGCAACTCCGCAACTTTTTGGATGAGTTGGACCTTGTGGTGGGCCTCCGGGTGCTCCAGGGAGCGGCCTTCAATGAACTCGAAGATCACGTAGGGTTTGCCCCGGTGAAGCCCTGCGGCCTCCCCGCGCCGGTTCTGGATCGGGCCCGGGCACGGATAGCGGCGGGCCTTGAGATACGCGAGCAGGTCCGTCTCGAAGAGGACCGATTCCATAGCACGGCACTCGTAGTAGCGAAACACGAACTTCCCGTGGGTGGTGTGTAGAACATAGTTCGTCTGAATCGTGCCCGCCTCGATGGGTTCTGCCCCATCATAGGCGCCCACGGCATAGTGCGCGAGGAGTGCCGTGAAGTCGTCGCCTGTAAACTGTGTCTTAATCGCCATCAGCTCGCTCCTCTATCCTTGCAGGATCTCTTTCACGGCACGCCGAGTACGTAGCGCAGCACCAGCGCGTGCGTGAGCTGCTCGATGGGCGCGCGGTCGTCGGTGAAGATGAGATTGCTGGGAGCCGGGGCACGTAGCTGCGCGAGGGCTTGCTCCGTGAGGGTGCGTAAGCGGATATCCTCGAGCAAGGGCAGGTTCGCTGCAAGGTTGTCAGGGGTGGAGGGCTGCACAGTCGCGACGACGATGGCATTAAAGCTGTTGGGGATCGTGATAATGTGGACATCCGCGAAGACTTGACCCATCGTCGCGACCATGGCGTCGACCAAACGCCAGTCTCCGCCCGATGGCGCACCCGGTGCTGGGGTGTAGCCCACGTTGATCGCCACCACGCCGTCGTCGCGCAGGCGGTCGCGCACCTGCTGGAAGAACTCGACGGTCGTCAGGTGCCAGGGAATGTAGGGCAGCCGGTAGGCGTCGATGGCGACCACGCTGTAGCGCTGGTCGGTCTGCAAGAGGTAGGTGCGCCCGTCGGTGGTGTATACCTCCAGCTCCGGCTGCGTCATTCCGAAATAGCGGCGCCCCACCTCGACAATGGCGGGGTCGATCTCGACGCCGTCTACAGGCAATGGACCGTAGATCTCGGCGAA